>NZ_JBXEJO010000071.1:0-51922 GCF_056837965.1 Bradyrhizobium ferriligni | reverse complement strand
GCCCAGATCAAGGCGCAGATCGAGGAGACCACCTCGGACTACGACCGTGAGAAGCTGCAGGAGCGTCTCGCCAAGCTCGCAGGCGGCGTCGCGGTGATCCGCGTCGGCGGCGCGACCGAGATCGAGGTGAAGGAGCGCAAGGATCGCGTTGATGACGCGATGCACGCGACCCGCGCGGCTGTCGAGGAAGGCATCCTGCCGGGCGGCGGCGTCGCGCTGCTCCGGGCCTCCGAGCACCTCAAGGGCATCCGCACCAAGAACGACGACCAGAAGACCGGCGTCGAGATCGTGCGCAAGGCGCTGTCGGCTCCGGCCCGCCAGATCGCGATCAACGCCGGTGAAGACGGTTCGGTCATCGTCGGCAAGATCCTGGAGAAGGAGCAGTACCCGTTCGGCTTCGACAGTCAGACCGGCGAGTATGTCAATCTCGTCAGCAAGGGCATCATCGATCCGACCAAGGTCGTGCGCACCGCGATCCAGAACGCCGCCTCGGTTGCCGCGCTCCTGATCACCACGGAAGCGATGGTTGCCGAGCTGCCGAAGAAGAACGCCGGCGGCCCCGCGATGCCTCCGGGCGGCGGCATGGGCGGCATGGACTTCTAAAGTCCGCGCTCAAGCGATCCAAGAAATGCAAAGCCCCGGCAGCGATGCCGGGGTTTTTGTTTGCGCGCAAACTGCCCGGGTCCTCCGCGTGGCGCAGCCAATGCCGATGATGCTTCGCACAACCTCACGCCGATACAGGAGCCTTCCGCTGCTCACAGCACGCACGTTATGCACAACGCTCTCCATACATATACGTTGGCTTGATAAGACAATTTCAAAAAATTCTCCGCGAGAGTCGCAAACCGGACCGACAGTCGCGCCTTCGTCCCGCAGAGTAGTGTCGGGGGCGGGATCGAAGCTCACCCAAAACTCAGAATCGAACACGGAGCGTCAGCGCTGTCGTGACGCATGCAAGCGTTGCGAGGAATGCTTTCGCGCGAGATGGGGACTGCGCCTTGAGTGAAAGTGAACTGAAAGTCACGGTGAACGGCACGAACATCTTCGGAATGCCGTTGTTGGGTTTCCCGAAGATCGCATTGCCCGGAGTGGTCGGCGATCTAGCTGTGGAGAGCTTTGCTCGCGCGCGCACAGCCTCTGAACAGATGACCGAGACGTTGAGCGAAACGTACTCGCACAACGCGGGCGTCGCGACAGATTACGGGCTCAAGGTGCTCGAAATCTCTCACGCCAATACCGCCTTCGCGTTCGATTTGTTCGCCCATCTGCTTGGCAGCGGGTCGGCGTCCGAGGTCTTGACCTTGTCCACCGAGCGAGCCCGCAAGGCCTTCGACCAGAACAAGGAATTGTGGGAGCTCGGCCAGAGGCTTGCGACAGACATGCGCGGGCAAGTCAAGAAACACGTAGACAGGGCTCTCCATCACGCCGCCTGAGGAAGGACGGCAGGCCGGCTGGCACAGGAGGCTTACGGCTCCACGCCGGCTCTAAACCTTGATATAGTTGAACATGAGGTCGGTTGATCGCTACAATTGTTTTCGCGTCTTCCTTGACCCCACTTGGCTGACGCACCTTCCAAGTTGACGGCCCTGGCCCGCCCCGCCGGGGCCGTTTTCTTTGAGTCCATCCGGGTGCGACAGCGGCAAAAAAGCCGTGCGACGCGCCCGCGATGTTCAGCTCCATTCCGCGTATCGCCCCGCGCGACATCGAATTGGGTGGCGTGGTGATCCCGAAGAATTTCGCCAGCGCGAACCGGACGACGTGGCCGAAGTGGTGCGTGGCGACGGTCCCGCAGGCGCTGCACGCCGCTGTGAGGCTCGCGGCGAACAACGCGCGCAACTTCCCGCCAATCTGCCTCCCTAAGCATCGGCGTCGAGTAGCCGCCAGCATGTAGCTAAATGCTCCTCGTCATAGACGGTCAGGTTCGCACCCGATGGCGCAATGTCATCGACGGTCAGATCAAGTAGCGCTTCCCGCACTGAAAAGTCTGCCATGCAGCTTTAGCGCCAACGATGTCGATCGTTGTGATTGCGAGAGTATCCGTCAAGCGTTTTCAATCGAACGAAATAGCATGGTCCTTTGTACGAAACGTGCCGATCTGAAGCCGGGAGAGCCCACTCGGGTAAGAAGCGAGATAGTTCGCTCGTCGCGTACCGTGCTAGTGAGAGCGAAGCCCTCAATGTTGCCATTGTATCAGCGCGCATAGGGGCACCTCAATTTGTGCAGGGTCAATCGGGTCGAGATCGCGTAGGCCATGGTGGAAAGGCTGGTAACGCACTATTTTTCAAAATGTCCCCGTTGCGGGAACAGCGGCTCTGACGATGCTATTCATAAATGTCCGAACTGCGGAACAGTTTTTTGCGAAGAATGCGGAAAGTCGCGGCTCGGAGACGTGTGCCCGTACTGTGATGATGGCTTCGCGCCAGAAGTCGGGCAAATAAGATAGAGCGCGATTCTGCAACTGCCCTTTGATCGAGGTGAAACGCGAATGCGCCATCGTGGCCACGAGGATGGTGACCAGCCTAGGCTTACTTCTCAACAGTGAGGGGCCACAGAACTTCGGCGTCGGGAAACTATTGAGTGCGCCGCGCGCCGTTGATCAGTAGCTTGACCTCAACATCAAGGGTGCAGCTAGCACCTAGGGGAGCGGCCCTGCCGTGCAGAGAGCACGACAGGGCCGCCGCCAAGGCAGCAGCGCCGAGGGCAACGGCACCGCGAAGTCCACTTAGCCCTGCAAGAAGTAAATATACACGGAATCGACTGTTCTAAGGTTGATCTTGATAGCGCAGGCGTATCGTTGGTGCTTCTCAGAGAAGACTCGGTCCCGTTGAGCCAGATGGATCTACGTACGATCTGTACCGTATTTGCTTGAGCCGATGCTGCAGGATCTGATAGCCATCATACAAGTCGCGTTCGCGCGAGGTATTTCGTGCATATCAAGCATCTTCCGACGTCTCGCGGCCGATCTTTTCAAGCGGATGATGCGAAGATGAAAGAAGTACCCGCACCTCACATTCTGTATGACGAGCAAGCCACCGGGCATCGAGAAGGCCTTTGATCTTCAATTTGAAGAGGTCTTGAGGTGGCGACGTCATCCAACACCAACCGATCCGATTCCCATAGGGGAGCATTGGTCCACCCGCGGCTCGATGAGGCACTCAAACGTCGGCTGCGGGAGATTTACCGCACGCCTGATCCGGCGGCATTGCTGGCACAGACGCGGGACGCTCAAAATGAGCTAGGCAAGCGCGTTGATCAGCGGGCTGGAAAGCTAACGATGGCTGTCGCACCGGTGCAAAGCGACTTGGCGGGCTTTGCCCGCGAGCTCGGCGATGGTTGGAAACAGGGTGAGCAGCGGGGTATTCATCGGCGCCGCTACGTGCGGCGCAAACCTGTGCCACGTCGGCCATCGATGCTCGACACCTACATTCCCATCATCGAGGAATGGCTCGCCGGCGCTCCGCACTTGTCCGCGTCGATCTTCTCTCCCGCCTGCAAGCGCATGCGCCCGGTCGGTTCGGCCGCCATCAGCGGCGTACGGTGCAGCGATTGGTGAAGAACTGGCGATCAAAGGCCGCTCGACAGCTCATCAGCAGCACAGAGATCAAACTATCGGTCCAAGCTTCGTCTCTTGCTATCTAATCCCGACAGGTTCTTTCGCCGAATCACCGCAAGCCGCTCGCTCCGGCGCCTTGGAGGGCGGCTTCGCGAGCGGCTTGCTCCGATTCGCGGCACCCGATCCAGAAGACACCAGGCTGCCCTTCGGTAACATTCTCATCTGAGGCAATATCAGGGAGCAGTTCCGGATGGCGTTTGACACCCCGGCTTTGCTTTTGGAGGGCACTCTGGGCTATCGCAAGATCGGTGATTACGAGCAGGCGCAACATCTATCTCCGCGAAATGGAATCTAAAACGCGAACGCACCTCTTCTAGGATGCCGTGGCTAGTTACGCTGCGATCAGGGATTGAAGTGTGCAACAAAATCGATTCTTGCAATCGATCGAGTGCAACATGCTGATATCGGCGCCGTGCATGCCAGTGGTGGAAGGCTACGCCTCCCTTGTGGGAAGCTGCAGGCGCCTGCATTGCTGTGACCCAACTGTCGAAGAGCGTCGGTACTGGAAATCCGTATGCCACGTTCTGGGAACCGGGGGCGGGATGACCGCCTCCGGCAACCCGGTGCTGGTGGCGAGAGTTCCCCAGCCTACTCACCCGTGGCACTGCGCAGCTTACGACGAAAATCAGTCTCGTCCTATCGGCCTAAATCCGTCTGCCCGTCAGCTTCTGGAAAGCTGAGCGCCACACCATGAAAGCGCGGATGCCTAGACGGCGATGCCGCCCAGTGAACGCAGTGGACGTGCACCTTTCGGGGTCCTCGATGCTCGACCGGAAGCAGGTTGGCACCATTTTGGCGGTAACTCGGAGGCCGGCGCTCAACGCGAACCTTTGAAATAGTTCTCCGCAGGTCGCAACACGAACGACCTTCGTCGAACGAGGGCTCGAGCGGCTCCGTCATTTGAGAGGATAGACAGGATGGATTTCAACCCAACAGACCCAGCGAACACGAGCCCCCGGCCCGACGCACCACCGTCCTCCTATTCAGCGGGCTTTGAGCATCAGCTGAGCGTGCAGACGCCGGCCGAAGCTCCCGATTACGACCAGGATCGGATTTGGCAGGAGATCGCACCCGCGCCATCGCGGGCAGGGCCATCCCGAGCTGCGGAAGCTTCCGATTTCGGCAGCGATTCGATTTGGCAACACCTTGAACCCGAACTGATGCGTGGTGGGCCATCGCGACCCGGCCCGTCGCAAGCCGGGCGTCGTCCGCGGGCGCTGGGCTGCCAGAACTCGGAAACTTCGTCCTGCAAAACGGACGTCGCGCCAGGGAGTACTTGCGCGACTATGACACGTGACTTTGCGCCGCGACTCTCTGACTTCTGAACGCAGCCAACCATCCGGTCAAATGCGGCCGGTTTCCGCTCGAATCAAGAAAGCCGACAATGTTTGAAACACTAAGCCGTAGAGCCAACGATCCCCTGCTTGCGCTGATTGGGCTCTTTGACGCAGACCCCCGACCAGACAAGATCGACCTTGGGGTCGGCGTCTATCGCGACGATGCCGGTCATTCGCCGATCTTTCGTGCCGTAAAGGCTGCCGAGCACCTGATTTGCGAGACCCAGAACACCAAGGCGTACGTGGCGCCGGAGGGTGATCAAACATTCCTTGATCTGCTGTGGTCGTTAGTTGGCGGGCATACGGCAACCGTCCACGCCTCTGGTGTGCAGACACCCGGTGGCTCGGGTGCTTTGCGGCTTGCTGCCGATCTGATTCGAGGGACCGGAAGGGGTAAGATCTGGCTAGGTCAACCGAGTTGGCCGAATCATGCAGGAATTTTCTCGGGTGCCGGTCTCCCGGTCGAGACTTATCCATTCTTTGATGTTGCCTCGCAGACCATCTTAATTGACAGCATGATGAATGCACTACAACGGGCCGAGCCCGGCGACGCAGTTTTGCTCCATGCTTGTTGTCACAACCCGAGCGGCGCCGTGCTGACGGCGGACGACTGGCGTCGGATCACGGCGATAATCGCTGCGCGGGGGCTTACGCCGTTAATTGATCTTGCCTATCAGGGTTTCGGTGCCGGGCTCGACGAAGACGTCGCCGCGCTTCGTTCGACAATTTCTGCCGTTCCAGAGGCGCTTATCGCGGTGTCCTGCTCGAAATCATTTGGACTATATCGCGAGCGTACGGGCGCGGTGTTTGCGGTCGCCTCTTTGCAATCAGCTTCAGAGACTGCTCGGTCCAATCTTGTTGCTATCGCCCGCGCCAGCTACTCAATGCCGCCCGATCACGGCGCCGCAATCGTGAAGACCATCCTCTGCTCCCCCGAACTATGCCGGGACTGGCGTGAAGAGTTGGAATCGATGCGTCATCGCCTCCTCGCGTTGCGAAAATCTTTCGCCGACGCATTGGGAGGAAGATGGTCGAATGCCGTCGCCATCGGCTCGCAAGAGGGCATGTTTTCCATTCTGCCCCTCTCTCAGACCGAGGTGCTGAAACTAAGGGAAAAGCACGGCATCTACGTGCCGACATCCGGCCGCATCAACGTCGCCGGCTTGAAGCGCAACGATGTGGCGCGTGTCGCAAGCGCGATCAAGGGGGCCGTGAGTTCCGCACTGGGACATGGACCTTGATAGAGGCCTCAGACCGCCGTCAAAGGTTCGATCCCTACTGCCCCGCCTGCCATCCCTCAAGGCGTATCCACGAACTCCTGCCTTGGAACTGGCGCCCTCAGAGCATCGCTCACGCCGCCTAACCGCAATCGGCTGGCCGCCCAAAGCGACCTGACCAGGGCCGTCGCCGGATGCGTACGCCTGACTTCAATGCGATCGAGAATGCGCCAAGCTCAAAGCGCTCCTGGTCAGGCCACAGGACGAACCGTCGAAGACCTCTGGAGCGCGATTGGTGGCATCATCCGTCGCATCGGGCGACGGTATTGCGTCGGATCGAACCGACGGCAGCGCGCGCACGCCGCCGCCTCCCGCGTTCAAGCCGGCGCGCGCTAGCCTCCCCCGCAACGTCGCTGCGGTAGCGGCTGGTCGAGGTCTCGTAGTACTGCGCGCGGATAGCCGCCATGGCCTCGATCAACGCTCCCCAGGGCGCGGGAAAGCGTTCTTTCGCCATCACCCGGTCCAGCATGCGCGTATGGCCGGCCAGTTCGTCGTTGAGGAACTCCACCACAGGCATAGCCGGATAGTGCTGCAGCAGTAAAATCGCCGCGTTGTCGGCCTCGCCGGCCGACCTGTCCTTGTCGCGTCCATGCAGGTCGTTCTGCAGGCGGCCTATCGCGGAGATGAGCCGCAGGGCCTGGCGAAACGCCGGACGCGCGCGCAAGGTCGCCATGTCCAGCCCCCACAGCAACGACAGGCAACAGAGCACGTTCGCGTAGGCGATCGAATCGATGCCGTTGTGCAAGTATTCGGTGTAAGACCAGCGTTCCGCCCCTGCCGCTTGCGCGTGTCCGGCGCGCAGCGCCGCGCAGTAGCACCGGGTATCGTCGAGAAGCTGAGCATAGTCGCGACGATCGTAGGCGAGCGCGGCCAGCGAACCGCGCAGCACAGCGCAGCCCTCGAATCCGGGGAGCGCGCACGGCACGCCCTGCCCCAGCGCCTGCTCTACCGCGGCGAGCTGCTCCGGCGCGATCAGGCCAAGATCGTTGCAATCGTCGAGCCAGAACAGCAGCGCCAGTTCGCGATAGAATGCCACGATCAGCGTTTCGTCCTGCGGATCGCGGCCGGTGCGGGCGCTGGTGTCGCGCAGGCTCAGGTGGATGCTCTGCAGGATGTACTGGCCGCCCCTGACCGCTTCCACGGCATGCTCGTCGGCGAATCCGGTCAGGGAACGCCCCCACTCTAGCACCTGCTGCAACGCGCGTTCGGTCTGGATCATGGCGTCGCTTCCGCTCCCTCGGCCGGGACGCGCCGCCCCCAACGAAGCGCCAGCCACAACCCGGCGAGTTCGGCGACGCGCACGACCCGTGTGGGGCAATACAATTCCTTGCCGATCCACAGCGGCGTCTGCGGCAATGCATGCGCCGCATGGCGGGCGAGCATCCACTCCCGCGCACGCGCCACCGCCTGCGCGATGCGCCGGCGCCCTGTCGGCTCTTCGCTCCCGTCCATCACGTGCAACGTGAACAGCGCATAGGCGGTTTCCTCGAACGTGGACGCGCGACCCGCGCCCCAGCCGCCATCGTCGCGCTGCGCCAGCAGCAGCGCCGCCAGCGCGCGCTCATCGCGCCACTGCGCTTTGCCTTGCGCCAGCGCAGCGACCGCATGCGCGGTGGGATACAGCCACGAAACGTGCCATTTTTCGTTGTCCCACAGACCGTTCGGGTTGCGATTGGCCTCGACGTAGGCGCTGATGCCCGCGGCGGGCTTTTCCAACAGTCGCAACGCATGCAGGGCATGGATGTTGGTCGAGACCGAGGCATTGCGCTCGCCGGGGAAAGTGACGAACAGTTCGCCGATTTCGAATTGGCGCAACGCATCGACCGCCGGGTCGCGGCCTGCAAGGCGCAGGACGCACAACGCAACGGCGGTGTCGTCCGCATCGGCCGCAAAGTGCAAGGCCGGGCCCAGACCGCGCACGCCCAGGCGGGCGTCGAGCTGCGCGACGATCACGCGCACCGCTTCGGCGAGCGCGGGATGCGCGAACAGCCCGGCCAGATGCAGGGTGTACAGCGACCAGCATGGCTCGAACACATTGATCGGCCAGACATTGGGAATGACACCTTCGATGCCGCTGCGCGTCGCCCGCGATGCCATCTGCAGATACTCATCGGCGCGCCCGAGTTGCGGCGTGCTCGCCTGTGTCACGGCGTGCGCACGCCACGCGGCGGTGGCCGCCGGACTGATGCCGATGCTGCCGTCGTCATCCGGGAATGCGGTGGTCGGCGACGTCCCCCAGGCTTCCCAGGAGTGCAGCAACGGATGGCCGCTCGGCAACGTTGCCACAGTCCCCAGCTTGACCAGGCACGCTTGCCGCAACGGCAACAGCGCCGGGTGGCGCGGAAACGCCATGTCGCCCAGCAAGGATGCGGCCTCGCGGCAAAACTGCGGCAGGATCAGCTCCGCGCCGATGGGCGCATCTTCCGGCACCGCATGCGCGTAGGGATCGGGCTGGCGCTGGAGGAACTGGGTTGCAGCCTGGACTGCGTCGGCAACGCCGGGAAGAGAATCGGCGCGCTGCAATGCCAGCAACGCCGCCCACGTGGGCGCATGGCGGAACCGCGAGAAGTCCGCGCTTCCCCAACCGCCGTCGGCCTGTTGCTGCGCGAGGAGCCACGCGTATGCGTCCTGCCGACCGATGACGTTGCCGTGGAACCGCAGCGCTCGCGCCGTATCGTAGACGGACGGACCGACGCGGCCACCATCGCTCATCTCGCTCAGCAGGCGGCGCAATTCGGAAAGAATCTGTTCGGACAGCGCATTCACGCGGGATGTTCCTTCTGCAAACGATTGACGGGAACCAGGATCGGGCAGACGCCGCGCACGTCGCCGCAGGCCCGTCGCGGCCCGGCGCCTGAGCAGCGCCGGACGGCCGCATAGGCTTGCGCGCGGCGCGCCACGTGCGCAGCGGCAATGCTGGCCAACCGCTGCGATCAGCGGCGCGAACTCGGGACACAGTGCAGCATGCACCGCTGCCGCCGGCCGATCGCAACGCCACGGGGACGCCTCCATGCGGACGGGCGCGCTCATGCGGATGGCGCGTGCTTGAACAGATACGCGTTGGTCCGCTGTAGGATTTGCGCCAACCGCTCCGTACGCGGCCCCAGCGGCGCGATAGCCTCCCCGCTATCGCGCAACAGATCCAGCGCGAACTGGCGTGCTGCCTGCAGTCCCATGATCGACGCGCAGGTCGGCTTCTGCGCCGCCACGTCCTTGCCTTGGGTCTTGCCCAGCGCCGCGGTATCCGCTGTCACGTCGAGAATGTCGTCGATCACCTGCAGCGCCAGGCCGAAACAAGCGCTGTAGTGATCGAGCGCACAGTACAGCGCAGCGTGCGCGGCATCATCCGCGACTGCGCATAGCGCGCCCATGCGAACGGACGCGCGCACTAGCGCTCCGCTCTTCTTCCGGTGCATCGCCACGATCCTGTCCAGCTCGACGTGCTTTCCAACCAGCCACAGATCCATGGCCTGCCCGCCTGCGGCACCCTCGGCGGACACCGCCTGCGCCAATTCGCGCACGAGCGCGATACGGTTGTCGCCCGGCGCATCCAGGCTCGCCAGGGTCAGGAAGGCGTGCGCCTGCAGCGCATCGCCGACCAGGATCGCAGTAGCTTCGCCGAACTTGACGTGCACGGTCGGACGGCCGCGGCGAAGCACGTCGTTGTCCATCGCGGGCAGATCGTCGTGAACCAGGGTACAGGCGTGCATCATCTCGATGGCGGCGGCGACCTCGTCGAGCATGTGCGCCGGTGTGTCGGCCAGTGCGCCGGCAGCCAGACAGAGCAAGGCGCGGGTACGCTTCCCGCCATGCAAGGTGGCGTAGCGCATCGCCGCCATCAGCTCGGTCTCACCGTCATGTTCGGCGCAGAGAAGACGCGCCAGCTCCAGTTCGACCCGCTTTGCGCCGTCCTGCATCCAGATCTCGGGGAGCAGCGCGCCGGATGCGCCGCGCGCCTGCGTGCCCGATCCGCCGGGCGCGGAATCATCAGTTCTGTCGTCCTGTGGCATGGAACCGGTCTGCATGTTGTTTTTGTCCTTGACAGGAGACCGCCACGGCGAGCCGCGCGCCGCCGGGGTGTTGTCGGCGTCGCACCGAGTGCAGCAATGCTGCGCGTCGCCGGCGCCGTCGCCACAGGGGCATGCGATGCCAGCTCATGAGAATCCGATGCGGATCGTCATGGACGGATGTGCGGTCGGGTAATAGCGCCGGCCTTTTTCGACGCCGCTTAGCAACCGCGGCCGCACCCCGGCCTCGTGCATGGTCAGCGCCAAGGCGATACAGAACTGCACCAGTTCCAGCCATGCCAGGTGGTAGCCCATGCAGACGTGTGGGCCGGTACCGAACTGCAGCATGTCCACCGGCCGGATCGGCTCGGTGCGTTGCAGCCACCGCGCCAGCCGAAACTGATCAGGCGCCTCGTGCAGCAGCGCCGAGGTGGAGAAATGCAGCAGCGGGATGCACAGATCGGTGCCCGCGGGAATGCGCCGTTGGCCGAGGCGCAATTCACGCAGTGCGCGACGCACTAGGAGCGGCGTCGCCGGATGCACGCGCAGCGTCTCGCGGAACAGCGCCTCGGCGACCGGACACTGCGCCAGGTCCGCATGCCGGGTCGGCACCCCGCCCACGCGTTGCGCCTCCTCGACCAGGGCGTCCCACAGCCCAGGCTGCCGCGCCAGCTCGATCACCATCCAGGCCATCGTCGAGGCGGTGGTGTCGTGACCACCAAGCAGCAGCAAGCGGATATTGGCGACCAGGACGTCATCGGAAAGCGCATGGTCGCTGCGATCGAAGGCGCTCACCATGTCGTTGATCAACCCGGTGCGGGAGGCATGTTCGCGCGCGGCGCGGACGAACTTGCGCAATCGCGCATCGATCCAGTCGCGGGCGGCGCGGCCGCGCCGCAACGGCAGTCCGGGCAGGTCGACCGGTGGCGCGACGATCAACTGCAGCAGTTGCTGGTACTCGCGATGCCATCCCGGCAGGTCCTGCGCGGGGATTCCCATGAGACTGAAGATGAGCTTGAGCATCAGATCGCCGGTTTCGCGCAGGATGATTACGTCGCCGCGGTCGCGCCACCTCTGCACGCGCGCCCGGATGATGGGCGCGAACAGCTCACCGATGCCGGCCTGGGTCAGCCCCTTGGGTAGAAGCGCCGCCTGGATCGCATCGCGCGCCTGCCGGTGCGCGATGCCGTCCTGGGTGACCAACGTTCCGCCAAACAATTCCGGTGCGATGTCTTCGATCAGCGCCGAAGACACGTCCTTGTGCCGGAGCAGTGCGAGAGCATCCGGATCCAGACTGGTCATCAGGTGTCCGGCAGGGCCGAAATCCAGCCAGAAGTGGCTGCCCAGCGTCCGTTCCGCGCGCCGCAGCAGGCGCGGCAAGTCGCAGACGATGGCGGGAAGATGCCCGACCAAGGGGAAAGCGCCGGGCACGACCGGGATGTCGTGTCGCAGCCGATGCCGGCGGTTCAACGGGTTGAGCAGCATGTCCATCAGCAGCGCGGCGACGCGTCCGCTTCGGCGGTCTCGCCGGAAGGCCGCGCGGCGCGGCTGTTGCCACCGTCGGCGTACGTGGGCACATGCGCCAACATGCCGCCGTCGATGCACACGACCTGGCCGGTGATGAACGCGGCATCGTCGGAGAGCAGGAACGCCACCAGCGCGGCGACGTCCTCGGGGCGGCCGACGCGCGGCAGGAGCTGGTGCCGGCGCAGATGCCGTTGCATACCCTCGTCCAGCTTGACGAGGAGACGCTCGGTCATGATAAGACCCGGCGCAACCGCGTTGCAGCGGATCTGCGCACGACCGTACTGGGTCGCGAGCGAAGCCGACAGCATGTTCATCGCCGCCTTCGACGCGGCGTAGGACGTGTGCGCGGTATCAGCGCTAAGCCCCTGGCACGACGACATGTTGACGATCGCGCCACCGCCGCGGCCGATCATCCGTGAGATGGCCTGCCGGCAGCAGAGCAGCGTGCCGCGCAGATTGGTCGCCATGGTCTGATCCCAGACCGCCAAGTCCAGGTCGAGGATCGCGCTGTCGCGCGGCGTCAAATGCATGGCGCTCGCGTTGTTCACCAGCAGGTCGACCCCACCGAGTTGCCGCTCCGCCGTTTCGAACAGCGCTGCCACCGCCTGCGCATCGGCGATGTCCATGGCCAGCGCCAGCGCGTGGCCCGCTTCGGCCGCGATCTGCGCGGCGCAGGCCATGGCCGCCGAGCCATCAATGTCGGCCACCACCACTCTGCCGCCCTCGCGCGCGATGGCGAGGGCGCATGCCTTGCCGATGCCGGCGCCGGCGCCGGTCACCACGGCCACCTTGTCTTTAAACCGTCCCATCGTGTCCTCCTGGATTGCGTTGGTCTTTCGCGGCATGCCGCTCGGCCTCCGCCGGAGAAGGTGCAGGGTCGGCGCTGGCGGGCTCGTCATCGTCAGCCTCGCTTTCGATGACCCGAATGGCGGCGACCGGACACTGGCTGGCCGCGAGCCGCACGGCGGCGTGCAGCGCCTGCGGGACCGTCGCCACGCGCACTTCGGCCACGCCGTCCGGTTCGCGCTGGCGAAAGGTGCCCGGCAGTGTCAGCACGCACTGCCCGCTGGTTCCGCACAGATCCTGGTTGACCACGACGCGCATCTCAGCCCCCCTGCGCATGCAGCCGCACCGGCAGCGCGCGGAGCGTTCTAAGGAAGGCGGAGGGTTCCCGGGTCGGCTGCTCGGCCAATGCCAGCGTGGGGAAGCGCGCCTGGATCCGCGGCAGGCTCTCGGCCAACTGCACCCGGGCCAGTTGCGCGCCGAGGCAGAAGTGGATGCCGTGGCCGAAGCTCAGCATGATCTTGCCGTCGGTCGACATGCCAGGACTGGTGCCGTAGAACCGCGCGGGATCGAAGCGGTCGGGATCGGCGAAGGCGTCCGGGTCGCGATTGCCAGCGGCGACCAGCACGCGCACGTCCGCGTTCTTCGGGATCACCGCGCCGCCCAGTTCGATGTCGCGCTGGGCGATACGCGGAATGGAGCTGAACATAACGGGCGCATCGCAGCGCAGGACTTCTTCGACGAATGCCTTCACCCCCACGGCGTCTCCCTGCAGCCAGTGCCGCTGTTCGGGATAAGCCAGCATAGCCAGGACCGCATGGTCGATGGCCGCAGCAGTGGTGGCGAAGCCGCCCAGCAGCATGCCCCACAGCATGCCGATCAACTCCGCATCCGACAGCGTGTTGGCATCGTCGTCGTGTGCGCCGACCAGCATCGACATGATGTCGTGGCGGGGATCGGAGCGCTTGCGCGGTATGAGGTCGCCGAAGTAGGCCAGCACCCTGGCGCTGGCCGCGTCCGCCGCGGCGAGTTGGGGATCGCTGGCGTGCGGGCGCAGGCCTTCCAGAATGGCGCCGATGCCGGCAGCGAGCCCGAACATGTCGTCCGGGGGCATGCCGAACAGTTCGGCAAAGACCAACATGGGCAACGCCAGCGCGAATTCCCGATGCAGGTCCACCGCCTCCCCGCGCTCCAGCGCGGGCGTTATGCCGGCCAGGCGCGCTGCGACGATGCGCGCGATGCTCGGCCGCAGGTTGTCGATCTGGCGCATGGTGAAATCGCGCGAGATCAGCCGGCGCAGACGTGTATGCGTCGGTGGATCCTTCATCGCCAGCGTGGACGCCAGCAGATTGAGCGACAGGCTGGTCGCCACACGCGGGAAATAGCGCGCCAGTTCGCCCGGCGCCGGTCCCCGAAACGCATCGCCCGTGGCCTCGAGCGCCCAGCAGATGTCGGCGTGGCGGCTCAACAGAAAGAGGCCCGACGGCGCGCGATGCACCGGATCGTGTTCGCGCAACCACCGCATGAACGGATACGGGTCGTGGATGCACGCTGGCGACGCCAGTTCGGCAAAGGCGTCCCGGCATGCCGCCATGGTTTCTTGCACGTCCATCCTGGTTACCTGTTGGCTGACTGATCTGACCGGCGCGCGCCATGCGCGCCGGCAAATTGCGGAGAAGGTCGCGATCCCCGGCGGCGTCGACCACATCACCAGAGCACCGGGACTTCTCGAACCCGCCAGGATGATCTCCTTGCGCAACTTCAGTTCTTCGGGCTCCACGGTCAGGCGGAGCGCGGGAAAGCGCTGGAAGATCGAACCGAACACCGCCTTGAGCTCCAGCTTGACCAGCGCCAACGCCGTGTCCGTCCCGAAGACCATCGCACTGCGATTGGTGATGATGCATGAACAGAGCAAATCGCGTGCCGAAGTGAATTCGCAGGCCCAGCAGGCACGCCGTAGCGGCGCGTAGTGTCAGGTTTCTGGCGTTGAGTCTCAATACCGACAACCGGCGCAGCAAGTGCCGACAAAGGCCCGC
The DNA here is from genome assembly GCF_056837965.1 of Bradyrhizobium ferriligni. Classification (NCBI taxonomy): domain Bacteria; kingdom Pseudomonadati; phylum Pseudomonadota; class Alphaproteobacteria; order Hyphomicrobiales; family Nitrobacteraceae; genus Bradyrhizobium; species Bradyrhizobium ferriligni. The sequence continues at coordinate 37,342 of NZ_JBXEJO010000071.1, read as the reverse complement.
TCTCGCACTGAATGTGCGGGGCAGCCCTTGCGCGATATTTCAAGCATCCGGATTGCCTGCAGCAGGTGTGGTTCGCCGGAAACCACTCCGAAGTCGGCGGTAGCTATCCGGAAAACGAAGCCCGCCCCTTTGACATCGCTGGGTTGGATGGCGCATGCGGCCGAGAACTTTCCCAACGGCAAGACGCCCGACGGCTTCGGCATCAAGGTAGACGATAGATTCCCGAAGCTGGATCCGGATCCGCTTGGTCCGTAGCACGACGAGTGCGAACCCGGTCGCTTGCGGGGGGCAAGTCAAGTGGACCGAAGGGTTACGTCAAGTGCAGAGCTAGGCAGTCCTTCATCCGGCGGTACTTGAGCGCTTCGCCGCGAAGTGGGGCGTGCAGCAATTGCTAGGAATAGGGTGCCTATACGTCAAACACCCTCATGGTCTGGCTTCGCGCGCTGCGCACTACGCGCATTGTGTTCCTTGTAGTGCGATCATCTTCGGCGCGCTTGCAGCTGGGAACTCTTAAAAGGCGACAACAAGTACGAATACCTCACGGCCACCATGGCGCTCGTCGCCGGCATCGTGCCGGCGGTTTACGCGGCGTTGAAGCTGGATGAGCATCTGGCGACGGCCATGCGGCTCGCTGGTGAATACAAGAACCTGGAGATCCTTTGCGGGGACCTCGCCGCAATAGGCCCTCACAAGCCATCCGACGTGTTCGAGGCCGAATACAAGGAAGCCCGGACTCGATTAGAGAATGCCAACAACGAGGCGTATACTCCGCCGGAGTGATGCTTCAAGCGCCAGGGCGAAAATCCGAGCCGGGCACTACACGTTCAGGGACGATCCGCCGAGATAAGGAAAGACGTCCTCACCGTCTGGGCCGCGAGATCGATTGATATCACCAGCCACGAGCTACAATCCGCCACAACCCGATCGCCGTTTGAACCAACCGAGCTTCAGCGACGGATGGAAATCTGGTGTGAGGAAGAAATACGGGCCGACCGCCTCCCGAAAGGGAGTTGGGCTCTTCTCCGCGAAGCCTTACTTGCAGGCGAGTATGCTCGTGGCAAAGCTCCCGAGCTTACAGGTTATCAGGAACGGCAGGCCAGAACGGTACTAAACACGCTCATCGAAAAAGGCTTCCTTGTCTCGCCGACCTCGCGGGCACCCGTGCGACTGGGCTTCCCGCTTACCGTTGTCGATGATGGTTTCCGCGGCTGTACACCGGCCTCGCGAACGCCAAGTAGCGCCCAATAGAATTTAAGTGGCACCTGCCTTAATCGTCCATCAGACGGAGCTATGCCGAGATCTGCTTGGCGTCTCGAACTAGAGCTACTACATCAAACGGTCGGCCACGAGTCGCTCTGTGGGATTGCCAACTCGATCAGACGCTATCCGGAGGAAGCTGCGGCCTGTGCCGACCTTCAGATCTACTTTCTCGATATTTGCCTTCGGTGCGGCAAAGCTAGGATGCGCAGTCATAACACAGCCCCTGCGCTCCAGCACGGCTGGAGTGGGTCGCGGCGCGTTCATGAGCAGGATCCGAGAGGAGAGCGCGAACTGATTCCGCTCGATCACCTTAATTGAGTCGATCTGCAACGCGCCGATGGCGACGTATGCTGCTTTCACGCAGGATGGTTCGGCGACGGCTCCTCAGGCAAATCGATCCAAACATCCGCGGGACCTTCCAGGAGCGTATCCTGATCGGGAACGTAGATGCTATCAAAGACCCTAAGGCCATGAGCCATTGCCGCACCGATGATTATGAAAGGGAGCTTGACCTGTTCCAGATCTTCGAAGCTATCAGCGTCCACGATCCGAACGAAATCGAGTTTAAACTGTCGGAATGTGATCAGAGATGTGGCTGATGCTATTAGATCCTTGATGCTGGACGCGCCTTTAGCGATCTCTTTCCTCAAATGGTTCAGTGCCATGAAGAGACACGAAAGCTCATCGAGCTCAGAGCGGCCAAAGCGTCGAAGCCGCGACGAAATCGGCACGCCGTTCCTATATCTCACCGTCGGCACAAATCGTATTTCGCAGTCCAAAAGCAGGTCTGCCACGGCGCGTTTCACCAAGATCGCCTGACCGATATCTTTCAAGCCGAAATAGCTGCGAGTTGGCCGCGCATAGCAGATCCAGCGGATTGAACCGGTAACTGCTTCCTTTAAGTGTTCCTCGGGCCCGTCCAGACGCAGATCATAGTCGTCTTGCGTTAGAAACGTTCGATAGCCCGCCGGAAACATCTCGGCATCGCTGGATGAAAGTACGGCGGTCGCTCCCGCGCGTAGCGCAAGCCCAATGTCGTCGTCCAGATTGAACTCGTAGCTAACACCGGGCTCAAACTGACTCTTGTTCGGGTAGACCGTGACGATTGCAACGTCATTCTCAATTGCCGCCCTTCTAATGAGTTCTGCATGGCCGCGGTGCAAAGCGCCCAAAGTGTGCACCGTGCCAATCGTCTGGCCTGTTCTCGCGACCTCCCGGAGGAAGGCCCTGCCTGCTGAAAGGGAATCTAGATGCATGTGTCTTGATCCAGTTCTTCTGAACACAAGGACGGCCTTGTCCCATCGCTCAGGCGACGGAAGACCTGCCCTGAACGCCGCATCGACCGGCACGGCCAGCTAGCATCGACGAGATTTTCATGTCTCACCTCACGAAGGGGGCTCGGTCCCAATCGGCCTAGTCTGCCTGACATTGTATTTCCCAGGTGTTCATTTCGCGCCTTCTGAAACAATCAGGTCGATCCAGCTCGACCACGTCTCATCAACGACGACAACTCAGCCAGATAGCTTTCCGGTTCGCGCGGCGCACCATGCTTCAGAGCGGCCTGTAGTCCCGGACATCTATCTGCAAAGAACGGCGGCTCGAATGTGGTTATCGTTGCGTCCGAAAAATCGACCTTTACGAAGCTTGCCTGGAAGGGGGATATTCCACTCAAGTTCGCCTCGCGCAAGGAAGATTGATTCATGCGAATGTACGCCACGCGCGCAGCCTCGAGGTTACTGCCGGTCATCCCCGCCGCGAGATATGCCTGCACTAGATTGGATCCTTCGAGATTTGCGCGATCCAATGCCATTGATTGCGGGGGATCACCGGTAAGTATCGACCTGTAGAGGTAAGCCTGAGATAGGTCTGCATTCTCAAGATCGCAGTCGCGCATAAACGCACAGCGGCCACGAAAGCCCGTAAACTTGGCGGCTCGCATGGTGCTTTCTGTTATCGAAATGCTTTCGCCTGATGCCCGGGACAGGTCCGCTCCATCGAGCTGGCAGGAACGAATAGATGCACCGTTCAACACGGCACCGACGAGGTTCGCGTCGGACAAGTTTACGGACAGGAGCCGTGCATCGGTCAATTCTGCCTGTTCAAGCTCCATCCTGGAAAGATTTGACAGATGCAGATCAGCAAATGGGGCGCTCAGTGCTCTCGCCGCAATCCGGCCGCTCACCTTTGAGAGTCTCAGATACGGAAGATGAGCGCCTTCCAGGACAAGGCCGTCGACCGACGTGGGACGCACGATCGATAAGCAGTCACCCCTTGACTGAAAAAACGAGCAAGCCGCAAGATACGTCTTCGTGATCGTGACCTGGCTCAATTTGGCAAAGCGAAAAGAAGCGGAAGAAAGGAAGCACTCATTAATAGTCGAGCCTTGCAGTTCCGCCCCATCGAATACAGCGTAACTCGCGTCGCATTGATAGGCGAGAAGTCCACTGAGCATCGCGTTATCAAAACGCGTTCTTTTCATGCTGCAACCGTGAAACAGACTGCCGGTCGCATCAACTACATTGCGCAGACTGGCATCATCGAAGTTGCAGACTTGTGCTGCCATCGCGTGCATATACGCACAATCGAGCTTGGCGCCACGGAAGCTTGCTCTCTCTAGCCCGGGACAGATAAGGTTCGCCCCTGAAAGGTCTGCCCGATCTAACGTTGCTCCGTAGAGTTGCGCGCGATTGAGGGTGCAGCGCCGCAACGGGAAATCGGATAGGTCGAGACCGCTGAAGTTCTCGGAGGATAGCTGCAGGCCAATCCCCGTTCTTCTGATAGCCTCCTCAGTTCGCCTCGCAACGGCCGCCACTGCGCGCGGCCGATCAGAAGCTCGGCTCCAGTATCGAACAAATTCTGCATCGGATGAAAAGTTTTTTATCGGCCCGGCCCAGCTCTCTGATTCTTCATTTGTGCTGCACTCGATGTTAGCGTCGATCGTTTGCGACATGTCGACGATTCCATATTGCCCGGATTGCAAGTGGGCTTCTCGTTGTGAAGCTCTTGTCACTCGGCAAGTGCGGGTAAGCTTAAGCGATTGTCCCACCGGCGTCTGCCAAACCGCGACTCGATGGGTCGATGACGCAGCAATTGTGCAGCGGGCCTTCGCGGCCGCGGTGGTGCGCGCGTCGACAGAATGTACCATGGCCCCTCCACCACTGCTTGTTGCGATGATTCACCGGGCCCGCCACCGTCAACGACGCAAGCTCAACGACTATGCCGATATGCCCAAAGATGCGATTTGGCTTGATACGGCTCTCCCCCGGCAAATGCATCCGTCAACCGAATGCGCGAAGTTCACGTTCTTGCTTCTTTCTCAAAATGAAGCCACGGCTTGCGGCCGAAGGTGATCGCCTATGTAGCGCCATACTCGGCATTACCTGAGCAATGACCGTGCCAGCCGATCAGCTGTAATAAGGGGCTGAATAAATGCGATGAAATCGAGATCGTCGGATCGACGCCAAGTGTTTTGAACCTGACAAGAGCCGTCTCTTGTCGGGGACCGCACCAGGTTCGCAGGGATATCGTAAAAAACCAAGTTCCGAGCTCGCTCGCGAGACGCGCGATGGCCGAGAAGGGGCACATAGTCAAGGGATTCGGCACGTTCCAACCGTCGAGTCGCGAACAGGGAGTGTACGAGCTCGACTTGCCCGCTCCGTGCGCCGGCCGCCCCACCGCGAACCACACACTGTGCCCGGCGGAGCGATGAACGAGCGCGCAATCGTAACCAAACCGGCGCGCAAAATGGTAATACCTCCGCGATCGAAGATCAGCTATTTATGATCCAGAAAGTCGAATTCGGCAGCATTCACGCGATGCCTCTTTCGAGAATCGTTGACGAACGACTTATCTCAGGATCGCGCACAAGACGTGGCATGGCGGCGATAAGGCTCCTGGTATATTCAGATAGTGGATTCAGAAATATCTCATCAGTATCGCCACAGTCGACAATTCTCCCCTGGCGCATCACGATGACGCGATCGCTGATATGACGAACAACGCCGAGATCATGGGAAATGAAGAGATAACTCATGCCGAGGTGAGCCTTCAGATCGCCGAGCAAGTCCAGGACTTGGGCCTGGATCGAGACGTCTAGCGCCGAAACCGGCTCATCGCAGACGATCACGGCAGGATTTGGTGCAATCGCGCGGGCGATCGCGACGCGCTGGCGCTGACCGCCCGAGAGCTCAATCGGTCGCCGGTCGAGCAGGCTCTGGGATAATCCGACTAGATCGAGCAGCTCGATGACGCGCTCCTGACGCTTGCTCGACGTCTCGACGTTACTCGAAAGGCTATCGGATAAAATGCCGCCGACCGTCCAACGTGGATCAAACGAGCCAAGCGGATCCTGGTAAATGATCGATATCGACCGTCGGCGAGCCCGCCGTTCACGTTCGGCAAGCTTGGTCCAAGCCTTTCCTTCAAACTGAACGGCGCCCTCGTCGGGTTCCTCGAGGGCCAGGACCATGCGCGCCATCGTGGACTTTCCCGACCCGGACTCACCCACGATGCCCAATGTCTCGCCGGATCGCAATTCGAAGGAGACACCGTCGACGGCCGCCCGTAAAGCGCCATCCGGGCCGCTGAACCGCTTCACGAGGCTTGTGGCTTCGAGCACGATGGGACGAGATCTCGGCAGCAGTTGCACGGGTGGGGGCGTTTGTCCGCCAATGGTCGATGGTGAGAGGCGTGAGCCGCGCGGCCGGCCTGATGGCACTGCATCCAGCAGCTGACGAGTATAGGAATGTCGTGGATCTGCAAATATCTGAGCGGCGGTACCGCGTTCGACGACCTCGCCTTGACGCATAACGAGGACCTCATCCGCCACGCGGGAGACCACCGCCAGATCATGACTGATCAGGATCAGAGCTTTACCCCGGGCTTTGGTTTCCTCGAGCAGTGCCAGCACCTGAGCTTGCGCTGTCACGTCTAGAGCGGTGGTCGGCTCATCGGCGATGAGGACGCGTGGCTCGAGCGCAAGTGCTCCAGCGATGAGAGCCCGTTGGCGCTGACCGCCGGACAATTGATGCGGCAGTTGCTGAGCCTTGATCTCGGGCTCAGGGATGCCGACGAGCTTGAGGAGAGCAATCACGCGTTGTGCGAGCTCCTGGCGTGATGATACGGCACCATGCAGGCGTAAGCCCTCGCCAATCTCTTTGCCGATCCGGCGAAGCGGGTCCAACGAAACGAGTGCATCCTGTAGTACGAAGCCAATCCCGCTGCCGCGAATGCGCCGCCAGCCACGATCGTTAAGGCCGATCAGGTCCGTCCCATCGAAGCTCAGTTGGCGTGCATGGACCCTGGCGTGGCGACCGGCGAGGCCTATGAGAGCCCGCGCGGTCACGCTCTTTCCTGAGCCGGACTCACCGACGATCGCAAGGCACCGCCCCGGTTGTAAGGAGAAAGATACATTGCGCACGACCGCTTTCGTGGCGATGTCTCGCCCGAAGGAGACACGCAGCGAATCGACCGTGAGGAGGTCTGCCTGCCGCGAGACAGGCCTGGGAGGAGCTTGCAACATTCAAGCTTTTCCTTCCAGACGGTCCTGCAGGTGGCCTCCGACAATGGTGAGGCTAAGGGCAAAGATCGTCACGGCCAGTCCGGGTATGACCTCAAGCCACCAGGAATAGATCACATAGTTGCGCCCGGCATTGAGCAGCGCGCCCCATTCAGGGGCCGGGGGAGCAACGCCGAGACCTAGAAAGGCAAGCCCTGACGCCCAGATAATCGCCTGACCGACGCCGATTGTCATCATAGCTGTCAGGGGATTCATCGTGTTCGGAAGAATATGCCTCCAGGCGATACGGGGAAACGGATGTCCGAGCGCCTTGGCTGCCTCCACGTACCCGGTACCTTTGATAGAAAGCATCTGGCCCCTGATCATGCGCGCATAGCCTGGCGCCGTGGCGATTCCGACGGCTATGACCTCAGTCAGCACCGACGGCCCAAAGACGGTGACGAACACCAGGGCGAGCAAGAGCGTGGGAATTGCGAAGAGCACGTCGAAAATCCGGGTGAGAATGCTGTCGACCACGCCACCGAAAAGTGCGGCTGCGACGCCGAGAATGAGTGCAACGGATATGCTCAGCGCGGTCGCACCAAGTCCGATGGCAAGCGATTGGCCAGCCCCCTCCAGCACACGGGAGTAGAGATCCCGGCCCAATTGATCTGTACCCAACCAATGGACGGTCGAAGGCGACTGCAATGACGAGCTCAAATCGATAGCGAGTGGGTCGTGCGTCTGCAGCACCTTTGGCGCGATGGCCGCGAGGACAAAGAAGCCAATGATGGCAAGCGAAACAGCAACCCGGAAGGGAACATGGCAGATGAATTCCAAGACTTCTCTGAGCGGCTGAGACCCCGTGACTTCCGCGAGCCTGCTCATGTCAGCTTCATCCTCGGATCGAGCATCCGGTAAGCCAGATCGACAATCACACTAAGAAGGACGAATAGGCACGCCGAGATCAAAACAGCTCCCGAGACAATCGGAACGTCCCGCGAGGACGTCGCTGCGACGAGAACTCCACCCAGGCCTTGGCGGGCGAAAACGACCTCTATCAAGATCGCCCCCGAAAGAAGCTTGCCAAGAGCCCAACCTGACAACGTAATGCCGGGCAATGCGGCATGACGTAGGACATGGTGAAGTCTGACGCCGAAATCACTCATACCTCGAGCTCGCGCGGACGTAACAAAGGGCTGCTCGAGCACGCGCGTGAACTCGTTCAGAACGACTTGTCCGAAAAAGCCCGACAGTTCGAGAGCCAGCGCAAGGGTTGGGAGAACGAGTCCCATGGCAGTACTTTCCCCGACAACGGGAAAGATCCGCAAGTTCACCGCAAAGACGACGAGCAGAATTGTAGCTAGCCAGTAAGGCGGTACGGTTGCCAGGAAGATTTGCGCGCCGCTGAGCAGCTTCGACCATATGTTGTCTCTGCCGGCGATCAACAGGGTGGCCAAGATGGCAATAGCCCAGGCCGTCAGCAGCGCGGCGATCGCCAGAACAATAGTCGGACCAATCTGCTCCGCGATGATTCCTGCGACGGGTCGATGCTGCTGGTATGATTCACCAAGATCTCCGTGCAGGATTCGCCATATGTAATTCGCATACTGAACCACGAGCGGTTGATCAAATCCATATTGCGCATTGACAGCTGCGAGCTCTGCCGGAGGCGCCGGCCCAACGTTACCACTCCGGACATTGATGATGATTTGCGCGCGATCGCCTGGCAGCAAACACTGCATGAGGAACGCAAGCGTTGCTGCAGCCCACACGACAGTCACGCCGGAGAGTATGCGGCGCGCGAACCAAACAAGCGGATTCACGGCCTCATTTCCTTTCATCAAAATGAGCGTCATAAAAAACGGGCTCGCCCACCGACCCGTGGTCCAGCCATACGTCTTTCAGATTGGGGCTGGTGGCCAAAGTCACGTCCAGCACCGTGAAGCCAATCACAGGAGCCTCATCCACGATCTTCCGTTCGGCCTGCTGATAAAGACCGGTACGTTCAGCGCTGCTGAAATCCTGCTCCGCCCTTTGGATCACCTCCCAAAGAGCCGAATCCTGGAAGCGCGACGGATTGAATCGATTGGGTTCACCATTCTGGTCCGGCTTCCATGAAATCCGGAAGATCTCGGCGCCGGGTGCAACCCAATAGAGCAGCACGATTTCATAATCGTCGGGGCCGAGGTTTCTTCCGGCAAAGAAATCAGCGGGATTAGTAGGTTGAAGACGTACGTCAAAACCGGCCGCCCTTGCCTGCTGCTGGATTACTTGCAAGGCTTGCTCGCCATCGGGCTTCAGAAAAGCGTTCGAATAGGAAATGCGCACCGTCAGTGAATTGCCGTTCTTGACACGGATGCCGTTACGGTCGCGCTCAGTCCAACCCGCCCGATCAAGCAGCTGATTGGCTTGCCGAATATCGTACGCATACGCCCGCCCGAGCTCGTGCAGGTATTCCGGCGAGCTTTGACTTAGCGCACCGTTGCCTTCAAATGGCAAAGAGCCAAGAAAGGACGTGTCAACCGCGGCCTTTCGATCAGTAGAATAAGCGAAAGCCTTGCGGACGAGCACGTCGTCAAAAGGAGGCCTGGCCGCATACAACGCAAGGCGTAGAGGAGTGCCGCCGGTAATATGCCGCAATACTCCAAAGCGGGAATTAGCGTCTTTCCATGCAATGGCCGGGATATCGTATATGGCATCGGTCTCGCCTGTGATCAGCGAGCCGTATCGGACAGTCTGATCTGGCAGAAACTTCCAGCTTATTCCGTCAACGTAAGCCGGGCCCTGGTGTTTCGCGGTGGCCGGCGCCGAATTGTAGTCAGGATTGCGGCGGAAGGTGACTTCCCGCCCATGGCGCCACTTGTCGACGATGAAAGGACCCGAGCCGACCGGGTTCTCGCAATTCACCGCAAGTCCACGTTTGAGCGCGGTTGGCGACAGAATGCCTTGTGAGGATTGGGCGAACACATTGAGCAAGGGCTGGAACGGCGTCTTCAAGGTTACCTGCAGCCTCTGAGGAGCGATTGCCTTTGCCGATTCGAAGCTGTCGCTAAGATAGGGAGCAGCAGTGGGATTGCGAAGATCGGGGTCATTGCTGAGCCACCCGTTGATATTGTCAGCGATGGCCTGCGCGTCGAGAGCAGTCCCGTCCGTGAACTTCACATTCGGCTTTATCTCGAATGTGTACACCTTTTTGTCGTCGGAGATGGTCCAGGACTCGGCCAACCATGGCGCAATCTTGCCGTCGTCGCTGCGAGCAACCAGATTGTCGCTGTACTGACGTTGCAGGTACCATTGCTGCACCCACCCGCCGAACAGGCAGGCAGGCTCTTGAAAATGCCCATAACGGATAACGCCTCCCCGCTTCACGGCTCCCCCTTCTTGAGCATGAACGCTGGGTGCCCATTGAGACAGGCCTGAGAGCACGGCAAGGGTGGCCGCCATCTTTCTTGCTAGATGGCTCGACTGGCCAGTGAAACGCCTCGTGGGTCGCGCAGTCGGTAAAAGCATATCCAGGCTCCGGAGCATTGGTGTTGAGGAAATGTCACAGCGGCGAGCCAGCTGTGGCTCTTGCCGGCTCGAAAGGAATCGAAATCCCGAAATGCTCCCGCAGTGTCTGTCCCCGATATTCTCTACGAAACAGTCCGCGCTTCTGCAGGATGGGCACCACATTGTCGACAAAGGCCGGAGTGCCATCCGTCAGCACGTCCGGAATGATATTGAAACCATCGACCGCACCAGCGCGGAACCATGCCTCAATCGAATCCGCGATCTGCTCGGGTGCGCCCACGATCAGGCGATGCCCAAACGCTTGAACGGCACTGATGATCTCGCGAACCGTCCGGCCTTGACGTGCGAGGACTTCAATCGTGCGATGGTGGCCGACAGAAAACGGAACCTTATCTGCATCGGGCAAAATCTCCTGCGGGATGGTCCTTTCGAGGCTGAGCTTCTCGACTGCCACGCCCATGCTTCGTGCAAGAGCGGCCACGGCGCGCTCTAGATCGAGCAACTCGTCGAGCTGCTCTTTGCGACGAGCCGCCTCTTCCTCGGTTCCGCCGATGCAGGTGACCAGGCCTGGCAGGATGAGCGGAGCCGCGGAGCGTCCGAATTGCCGAGAGAGCGCGCGCAGGCGCGCGGCCTCCTGCAGCGCCGTTGCCAAGTCCCCGGCTGCCGCAAACACGACATCTGCACTGCGGGCACCAAGCCGTAATCCGGGCTCCGAACCGCCTGCCTGAACGATGACGGGATGACCTTGCGACGAAGCGGGATGCGTAAGTGGGCCTCGGATACCGAAGCTATTCGTAGCCGGGTCGAGTAGCCGGAATTGCCTTTGATCTGCGTAAACTCCCGCAGCCTGATCGGCGATGATCATCTTGTCGCCCCAGCTCAGCCAGAGAGCACGGACGGTTTCAACGAAGTCCTCGGCGCGTCTGTACCGATCCGCTCGTGCGATCTCATGACCGCCAAAGTTCGCAGCCGTCGCCGAGTTCGAGGTCGTGACGGCGTTCCAGGCGACGCGGCCGCCGCTGATGACATCGAGAGATTGAAAACGCCGGGCGAGATTGTATGGCTCATTGTAAGTTGTCGACGCGGTCGCGATCAGCCCAATCCGCTCCGTTTCGCGGGCAATCACAGAGAGAACCAACGTAGGCTCGAGCCCGTTCAGCGGCGGCTGGTGCGTAATGTCGGAACTTATCGCGGGCGTGTCGGCGAGGAATACGGCATCCAGCAGACCGTGCTCCGCAAGCTTCGCAGCCCGGACGTAGTGCTCGATATCGAAAAAGGCGCCTGGATCTGTGCCCGGCCAGCGCCACGCGGCAGAGTGCCCACCAGCGCCATGAAGATTCAAACCCAGGTGAAGCATGGAGTTGACCGAAGACATCACACCTCCGAATGCGACGGCCTCTGAGCCGCTCGCAGGGTTTTGTAAACAAGCCGATCTCCGCCTGCGATTTCGGCGGCCACCCAGCCCTTTCGCGCAGGGCCGCCCTGAATGCCCCCGAGCAACCTTTTTGAGAGCGCTGATAATAGGCCGCCGATTGATGCCAGGCGGGTATCACCGAAGAGGCCTTGGCTAGGCCCTGCGATGTTCTCCGAGCCGGTGCGCCCCAGAAGACCTACGACCACGATAGTTGCCAAATGACGCCCAACTATGTGCAGCTCTTTTGCATCCCCGATTTGATTCCACACGAGTGCACTCACACCGGCTCTCCACTATTCATCAAAAGGCTCGCTTCGTTCTCAGGAAGGTGCGGTCGACGCGCCCATTCGCGATCGTAACGTTTGGACCGACCGAGCGAGCTCAAGTTAGACGATCTCTAGAGGTCGAGAGCAGCCAAACGCAATAGTTGAGTATTTCAATCTTACATCCTCGGTTGGCATCCTCTTCTATTCGATGTCTATCTTCCCATCGCTAAACCAGACTGCTCTCTGGTCAGGTTTACCGAAACGCCGATGCATAATTACAGCGACTTCAAGCGGCAACCGCCCGGCTCGCAGCTAATAAATCGATCCGTTCGACGACACATAAGACATTTGGCGCGACAGTTTCGATCAACCGCTTCTGCCGCGTTTGAAAGCTAAGGCCAGCCAATGAGGTGAAGCCGAGCCCATCATTCAATAATGCGATGAAATATTCCAAATTCTCGATACCTCGGTGACACAATCCTGGCAGCTGAGATTGCTACTTGGTCACGCGCGCCCCCAAGGCCGCATTCCGTGGCGGGCTGGATCAGCTGCCTCAGGAATCAGCCTCAATCTGCACTCGGCCGACGCGGTGCTGAACCGGCGCAAACGCCGGTGGTGAGGTCGAAAGAAATTATGCAACACAGAGGCGCGCAATTCAGCATGAAGCGTCGGCAGGCGAATGGCGCTACAGTTTTGAGATGGGCGGCAAGACGACCAGCGGCAAAGCCCGAACGAAATTGCAGTTCGTGCAGTCCGTCGCGTCAAGGATAGCATTAATCGTGAGCTGCATCGCCGTGCGGAAAGTCAGACTTGATATTGCCGTGGATGCTTCTGTCGGCTGCGCGAGCTCAATCTCTGCCGTCTTGGGATCAGGGGATGCCGGTTAACCCGCATATCGAACTTGATGCGCACGCGCCGCACTGGGCGCGCAATTCACGATTGGACATCGCCATCAGACAACGAGCGGTGCTTCTCCTATTTTCGCCTTGGCTCCCGGCCGGGCGTCCAGCCGTACGCATCGCAGCATCCCCGCCGGCATGGTGGGATGAAGGGCACATACAAATCGTTTACTTGGCGGACAAGCGGCCCTGGCCGCGACAAGGCCGACGCGTTGCTGACGCTCAACAGGATAATGGAGGTGGACCTCCGGAGTCGCCGACGACAAAGACGGCGGGCAGGCGCTGGGCGTCGTCGCGAACCTAATGGCGGCTGTAGAGACGTTCTGAAGCTGGCCGGCCGCGGCCAGTTTACCCAATTCATCCTGATGGACGGCTCGAAGATGGATGCACGCCTCCGCGACCGAGTGGGTCTGCCACGAATTCCCGGCCGCGGGGATCCCCAATCCCGGTAGCTTCGTTGGCTTCGGGCTTCGATCAGGTATTTGCGAAGAAGGACCGCGGCGGCTGACTTGATTGTCCTTGAACGACAGGGACTCACGAAATGCGTAGGGCCGAAACAATCTCACAAATCGCCGCGGTAACTGCCCGCCAAGGTATCGTTGCCTGGATCACCATAATGCTTTAATCCTTGGCGATGGCAGACGCATCGGAATAATTTTGCCAAGCCCGTACACTGATGACCAGGTTCAGGCCCAGCGGGTCGGATATTATCTACTTCGTGTGAACGTAGAGAACGCGTTGCTTATCGGTGATCCTGTCGATTTCCTGGAGCCAGCGGTCGAAGTTATTCAACTCTACCTCGTTGCCCACGTACGCGTTGCGGCTGATTTCTCAGCCCGCTTGCAACGTAAGATTATCTTCCATAACACAGGAACAAATCTTCCACCCTCGAAGACTCGAACAATCCGTCCGCGGAGAGATTGCTCGCGACACGATTAGGTCTGTGCCTGATCAGCTGATTCTGATGGCGTCATTGGCGTGGGAGGGCGAGAAGACTGCGCTGCAGCGAGATCCCAGAGCATATAGGTCGCAGCTTCGCCGTAGCACGCTAACTTTGCGCGCAATTCCGCATTCGTCGTGACTGACCGAAAGCCGAACTGTTCCCATAGTGGCCGCGTGGCATAGACCGAGACCAACGCTAGAACTGCACCCGACGAGCGTGCGAGTTGCTCGAGCGTCTGGATATAGGCGGCCGCTACACCACCGCGGGCGAAGGGCAACACGGCCACGTCGTGCACGTAGAGGCAGTCCGCATCGTCGGGCAAGCTTGCTAGGAAGCAATCGAGCGGCGGAATCTGATACTGCTTCCAGGGGTGGGCAAGGCCGTAGCCAACTATCCCTTCGTCCCCGACGAGCACGCGGCAGCCGTCGGGACAAAGCCGCATCTTCTCCGCAAACACGTCAGGCCGCTCAAAAAGATCGGGATGGATGCGCTCTGCGATCGCGATGATTGCAGCAATGTCGGTCGTGCTGGCCGGACGCCAATGAGGCTTACTCACGTCTATCCTCATCCCCTCTCATTCGTCCAATCGGTTCGGTCGCTACCATGGGCGCAGCGAAGAATATCGCTGCCATCGTCGCAGGACAACACGCCGCTCGACTCCCGAATCGTGATCCGGCCCAGATACCGTTTCCCGCTCGCGTTACAGCAGGAGTCGTTGATTCGTTCGGAAAGGCTACAAGCATGAAGCGCGGTACGGAGGTAAGTGGCGGCAATTGATCAAGTGCGATCTGTGATCCGAAATCGGCCGTGACCTCGTCAGCATTGATCGGCAGCGCCATGGTCGGCAATGTCCTAGCTGCAGCCAGGCCAATGATGAGCGCGGCCCGCTGTTGAGAAGAACGTTACCGGCGCGTGCTCCAATCGGTGCCATCAAGCTGTAAGAGGTATAGATGATGTCGGCCTGCGGCTCGCAGTTGTCGTCGAGCTGGCGGATGGCGCCGGCAGTCGCGCCGAAAGAAAGCGTCTGCCCGGGAACTCGAGCGCGCGCCTGGTGCTGGTGTCCAGCTGTAGGTGATGCTGCTCGGCCGCCAATGACATATTCGGCGCTTGGCCGGTGCCGCCCTGCTGGCCGGGGCGCCACTCGCCGTTGCCGGCTCCCGCCGGACATTTCGTCCTGCGCCGCAGCACCGAGTCACACAGACCGAGTCTCTTGCCAACCGATGTCATCGAGCGACTGCTCGACAACCCCGGCTCGACCGTTTGGCGCTAAAATGACGTGGACGTTCCATTCGACACTTCCGGCCTCAATGAGCCTGCCCAGGCGCCCTCTCATTGCGGAGAGGTTCAGTAGCGCCGCTTCCCGCGTAAAGCTGCTGGTGCAAGCTGCTCCCAATAAGTCCAACGCGCGCTCAAAGGATGACTGACGCTGCGCGCCGCTACCTAGCCGGCGCACGCCACCGTGTTTACCGTTGCCTAGAGGCTGGGGAATCATCCCGCTCGGTCGTGGCACGCGCAATCCGCCGCCGTCGGGGGCGCGGCGGGTGGAACAATCTTGGCGGCCGATGAGACTTTCCGCTCCTCGATACCGAACACCACTGGCTCTTGCCATTCGTGGATGCTGTGAGCACGGGCCGCAGGCAACGCGTGATGACTGCGGCCAAGCGCAGCTCTAATGGCTTTGTCGTTCGGTGTGCCCCGCGTCACAGGGCGCCAGCAGCCGTCCTCACCACCGAGATGCGTTTCCCGACGCCGTTCGTGCCGTGCACTTGCGACTCCTTTCGAGCACTGCTGCACCGAATTCGCCAGAAATGGAGCGGGCTGGCCGAGTTCGCCGTTGACGGATTCGCCACCAACTAACCATCCGCAGTCGTGACACTTTGAAGTTGGCGGGCAGCGCTTCTAGTGGTCACCGCTCATGAGCGATGGGCGTCCGCCTCGCTTTCTTTACTCGCCTGACTGTCCGTGCATCGACGCCAATCACCGGAAAGGGAACACTGGCCGCCTATTCATGCTCGATGCGCTGGGCGCATCCGCTTGTCGGAAATCTGGAAGAACGCGGCCTCCTTCAGAAAGCGCTTGGATCGAAGCGCTACGTGGTAGGCAATCAGTTGGTTATGCTGTCCGCCAAAGTCATCGGCGTGGCTTCTCGCACGGCGCGGCGGCACGCGGTGCTGCGCGCGGTTGCCGGCGAGATCGGCGAACAGTGCGAGATCGGTGTCGTGCGCGACAATCTCGTCACTTACATTGACAGCGTACGCGTGCCCCAACCACAGGGGCTTCAGTTCAATCCCGGCGAGGCAGCTCCGCTTCACTGCACCTCGACCGGAACGATCTACATGAGCCGATTACCCGAGAGAGCGCGTGAAAAGGCGTGCCGCTCACTCGCTCTGACTCAGTACGCTGATAACACCATCGTGGATTGCGAGACCTCCTGAAGCTTCTCGAGGAGACGCGCCAACATGGGTGGGCCAAGACCAATGAGGAATACGTGAAGGGCGTCGTCGGCTGCGCGGTTCCTATCGTTTCTCCAGACCGAGAGCTGATAGCCTGTCTTGGCGTGTCCGTGCCTGCGGCCCGAGAAGCGTCCACAAGCCCTGATCCATCAGCACTACGGACTACGCCGCAGCGCCATCGTCAACTAGCATGCCTGGTGGTTGATTGAGATGAGGGCACCTGGCTGGATAGATGCCAGACCAGAGCAAAACGGGGCTAATAGTTCCAGTGCGCCGACCTTCATGCACGATCATTTTGGCACCTCCATCCCTGAAACGACAGATCCGCTCGGCGCATCTTTGCCGACCGACTCGGGCCCGATCCTTGGCCGTACCGCTCGCATGTTGCTGCTCGCTGCCATGCAGAGTCGTCCCGGACGGCACACTTCGGTGATATAGTCCGCTCCTCGCGCGAAGCGATTCTAAACGCGAGTCGCCGTTTGACGTACATAAATTGGCCATCGGAGATTGCATGAAGTGTCTTCGGACAGCTTCATCCGAGGTTAGCTCCGCAACTTACTCGCACAAAATACCCTGTAGTCGCCCTACGAATTTCGCACGAAACGAACAGACTCGCACAGGCACCGACAAACGCGCCCAAGTGCAACTCAATGCTACGGATTGTACCGGATGGCCGCTGAGCGCGGGATCATTGATTGCTGATGTGGGAGCTCGACAGCATCCTGCGGGGCAAGCGATCAGCGAGACAACATAAAGACGCCGGGCGTCGTCGCGAAGTTCGCTTCGGGTGCAATCTATATGCATCACGGTACGCCGTCTCCGTGCGGAGCGCTTCGCGAAACTGGTTCGCAGGCAGATAGCTTGTCTTCCCCGATAGCTTCGTGGACATCTTGATCCAAGAGAATTTTGCCCCGTTATCACCGGCCCACTGTGCTGCTCTACTAATGGGCCAGCGACGTCGCGACCGCGCCGCCGCCTGTCGCGGTGAGACCCGGGCCGCAACCCGATCGACAAGCCATCCCCGCACAAGCCAACCCACTGCAAGCGCCAGCAGATGCGTTCGCCACTGCGATCAAGGAATGCAGGGCGAAACGACTTATCAGGCCAGTTGAAGGCTTCGCCTAACCCAGTGCCCGAACACTCGCATCATCGCGGCTTTCAGAAAGGCGATCTACAATACCTTCATTCAATAGTGCTCATGACGGCAAATCGCATGCAGATTGCGGAGCCTTGACCAACAGCAGTCGTCAGAAGCCAGACGCCAGCGTAGTCAATTAACAGGCGTTCGCTAACATGGTCACGGCGGAGAAAGCCCGAGACGCGATAAGGTCGAATAAAAACCAAAGCTGCCCGTGCGGCGGCACTTCTGTCTGAAAGAAGGCGTTACCTGTTCCGCACCCGCCAATGTTGGCACAGGCGTGACATTGCACGCGAAAGCGCAACGACTGTCCGCCCCCCGCTGCCGCAGTGGTCGTCTTTCTCTATCTTTGGCTGACGATTGCCGCGATCAGTTCAATGCCTGAATGGGGCTGCAAGAGGCGGGCATTTTTATTGCACACATTGTCGAGGCTCGTCGTGCATGCTTCATGTCAATGTGAAAAAACCGGCGCGCAGACCGGCCGCATCAAGATGGACGTGTGGCGAGTGGAGCGCTATCGCGAGACTTGGTTGGCGAAATATTCCAGCCAGGGCCGCGCTCGAGACGGATCGAGGATGGCTAGACAATTGACTCGCGAGAGGCTGGAGCCGATCATCATGGTTGTGGCAGAGGGAACGTTTGACCGGCCGCGCCGTGTTGGGCGCAACGATCGGCAATATACTCGAATTCTACGACTTCGGGACTTATAGCTTTTTCGCTATCCAGATCGGTCGAGCATTCCTCCCAGCGAGGGACCCGTTCGCCCAGCCTCATGCTGTCGCTCGCGACGTTTGGCGCGGGTTTCGTAACCAGACCGATCGGGGCTATCGTGCTTGGCTCGTACTCGGATCGGGTTGGACGCTGGCACATCATGATATGGCCGCAGATCACCGCGCTGCTGTAACCTATCCGGTGTTCTGGTGGATCGTAGAGAGCCGGGTGCATCGCGCTTTTCGGAGGCCTCGGCGCACTCACCTTCATCGGAACGGTTCCGTACAGCGCCTTCTATGTGAGCATGGCCGAAGGTTTGCCCAAAAGCATTCGCGGCGGCGCCTTCGCGACGATTTACGCTTTTGCGATAGCGATCTTCGGAGGCACACCTCAACTCGTCGTCGCCTGGCTGATCCACGTTACCGGGAACGCACTGGCGCGCCGCCTGGTACATGCTTGTCGCCAGCGCGGCCGGACTCTGTGCCATTCTGATGATGCCCGAGACGGCACCGCCGAAAATTCGAAGCGCAGCGAATAAGCGATGCCTATCGTAGCGTTGGACAATTTGTTCACGGGTCCCTTCCCGGTCATGTCGCGCCGCGTCAAGTTGGAAGTAGATCGGCTTTAGCGATGGGCAACGCTTGTCTCGATGAAGCGTTCGATTTTTCTAAGGAAGCTCTGGTGTTGCGCCGTGCCTTCTTGTCGGGTTTGGGTTGGCTCGGAAGAACCTGTCTGCCGCGCTCTTCTCACCCGGATCGCCGCTATCGTCCTGGACGACAAAATTCTCGACAGTCTACTGCCCGGCCATGCTGCAAAGGAATTCTACCAAGGCCTGTCAGCTTATCGACAGCTAAGCCTCATAACGTCACATGCCTATCCACACTGACCGGTCCCGCTGATCTCTCCTCGATCTGGCGAAGGATAATGGAATGGATCCTTAAACAATATCAAGCGAGTCAACGCCCCGGATTCCGTACGGACGTCCTGTGTCTAGCTGCAACTGCTCGGCGCGTGGATCAGGTGGCGTGTTCGGCGGTCGCAACCGGAGCCTTGATCACCTGCATATCGTTCGTCCGTTATTATCCATCCGCGGTGACAAGTATCGGCTTGAAAAGCGCCGATCCGGCGCATCTCCCCGATTTGGCGTAAGAGGCAGTTAATGGACACAGGGCGGGCCCAGCGCACCACCATTGCTCCCGAATCTTCCGAGCGAGCCCATCGGCAAGGTTGCCTGTGCGGTCTCACCCGGGCCGCAACGGAGTGGGTCGGAGCATTGACCAGAGCACGGGTCCCCACCGCCGATCCAACGAACCCTGAGGATCCTGCCGCCAGAGAGCCGTCGATGGACCAGCTCCTGGAGGGTTGGGCTGCCGAAGAGGGGCAGGGCGAACACGAAGACCGGCAAGAGGCCGTCGGACGAACGAGAGCTTTGCGGGACGCGGCAGCCAACGCGGATTGCCGCAGTGGCTGGAGCTTTCATCGCTGTCCTTGACCAGCTTGTCCGCCGCGCTCCAGCGCCTGACTGTCAACGACAATCAGCTCACCAGCTTGCCCGCTGCCCTTCCTGCTGAACTCCTGCGACTTTCCGCCACCAGCAACCGCCTAACTAGCCTACCCGCCGCCCTTCCGATCGGGCTCCAACGTCTCAACGTCGACCACAATCAGCTGGACAATCTACCCAATACCCTTCCGGCAACGCTTCGGGAGCTCGACGCTAGCGGCAATCGGCTGACCAGCCTGCCCGACCTCCCGGCCGGGCTTCAGCGCCTGAACGTCGATGACAATCAGCTCGACAGTCTGCCCGATAACCTTCCGGCAACGCTTCAGGTGCTCAACGCCCGCGGCAACCGGCTGGCCAGTTTGCCCGAGACACTTCCGGCTGGAATCCGCCAGTTCGATGCCGGCCGCAATCGGCTGACCACGCTGCCCGAAACCCTCCCAAGCGAGCTCAGTTGGCTTAGCATTAGCGGTAACGAGCTGACGAGTTTGCCCAACACCCTGCCGCCTTCGCTCTTGACTCTCTTCGCCGACCACAACGAGCTGACCAGCTTGCCTGAGACCCTGCTGACGCAGCTCAGCGCTCAATGCACCATTGATGTGGACGAGAATCCGCTGCCCGAGCGGGTGCGGACCAATCTGGCGGCAGCCCTCAACGCTGCGGACTATGTCGGCCCGAGGGTCTTCTTCTCGATGGGTGAAGCGGCGGAGCACGGTCAGGCCCGGCCCCTGGGCGAGGCAGTCGCGAGTTGGCTCGAGGACGAGCCGGCAACTGTAGCCGCCTGGCAGAGCTTCGCCGATAAGCCGGGTGCCGAGCAATATTCACGTTTCCTCGACAGGCTGAGGGATACCGTAAGCTATGGCAATGACGCGTTCGTGAGACGGTGGCGGAGGATCTGCGGCAAACGGCGACCAGGCCGCAATTGTGCGAGCAGTACTTTCAGCTGGCGATCGGAGCGAGTGCAAGCTGCGAGGATCGGATCACTTTGACCTGGAACGATATGCAGACCGCACGCCTGAACGCTGATGTGGAGGACAGGGCCTATGACGAGCGGCTCGACGAGCTCCTGCAGCAGGGCCGCGTCATGTTTCGCCTGGACGCATTAGAGCAGATTGCGCGCGATAAGGTCAGCTCGCTTCGCTTCGTCGACGAAATCGAGGTCTATCTCGCCTATCAAGTCAAGCTGCGCGATGTGCTGCAGCTGCAGCACATCGCTCCGAACATGCGCTTTTTCGCTGTCTCCCACGTCACCGAGCACGACATTGCCGCAGCCGAGACGTCGGTGCGAAACCAGGAGGCGACCGGATTCGCCGACTATCTGGCGACGCGCTGGCAACCTTGGGAGACGGTGGTGAGCCGCATCGCACCCCAGGCCTATAAAGCAATGCAGGAGCGGCTCTTCGCTGCGATGGGCGACGAGTTCAACAGCCGCCTGGCGCAACGGCTTGCCGAGCATGGTCTGACCGGCGACGCCGATGCCGAGCGGGTGTTGGGTGCCCAGATCAACAAGGAAATCGCCCGCGAGATCAAGGGCGCGCTGATGCATCAGGTGCTCGCAGACCGTGGCCTTGCGCTATGAAGCGCGCCCTTCAATTAAGAGGCATTAGGGACTCTTGACGCGGCTCTCATCATTGGTCCCCTGGAATCTTAGTCAACTGTGGCGCGCGCTTGCGCCATCGAGCAAGGACCGCTCATCCCGGACCTTCGACGGCGCTCAATGCCCGATTAAGACTCATATCAGCCCTTGCGGGCGAGCTCGTGGCGAGCCCGGTCGGGTTCCTTTCAACAAGAGGTAAGAATGGGCGGCTGCATATCACGAATGAGCGTACGGCGCGAGACTTCTCAGGACGATGGACAGACCCGGGAAGCTGATTTTGCCGCTGAGCTGGATTCTGTGCGATCGGCCTCGCCTCGATCCATTGATGAACGGGAGCACGCGGCCGGCCCCTCTAGCGAGGCCGATCGCGGAACCACGTCGCAACCTATTCGGCCGGCCCGCATTGACGAAAAGCTCCAGCTGCTTGGGCAAACACTTGAGCGCGCCAGCCAGGCGGGACTTTCGTCCGGCCTAGTCGACTACGGTCAGCAAGTCGCTCGCAATCTGGTTGCCGACATCCAGACCGACGAGAAACTGCTCTCTCTCGATGTCGACAATATTGATCGCTTAGCGGACAGCTACAACGAGCGCTACCCGGACCTTAATCTCAGATATATGGCTTCGCCTGCCAGTTTTCTCGAAGCGTTGACAGACCGATCATCGACTGGTGCCTGGCGTGCCATCGTACGGTTGGCAGATGGCGAGGCGCACCACTTTGCTGCGGATGTTCGAACCCGGGCCGGGGCGGCTCCGACGGTCATCGTGATGGAGCCGGCCGACCTTTACACCTTTATCGCTCCATACTCCCGACTGCGACGGGAAACACTACAACAGCTAGGGACGGAGCCGAAGTGGGCCTTTATCGGGGTTGGTGTGCAGAAATCTGCTAGCGACTGCGTGATGTTCAGCATGCAATCTGCACTGGCGGCACGCCAAAATTCATCAACCTTCGATGACTGGCACAACAATCTTCATCGGCACGGAACGATTGCCGACGAGCGGGATGTTTCAAGCGACTACATGGCTTCACCCGACGCCATGCTAGAACATGTCAATATAAACTTGTTTCACGGGGAGAGGGTGCTCCCGGCGCTGTTTTACAAGCATTCCCACTCGGGCAACGTCATCGAGGAAGCTGCAAGCAACCGGCTTGGTTTCAGAGACGAAGACGTGAGCACAAGCAGTCGCGCCCCCAAATCGGAGTCGTTGGCCGAAAGGCGCGACGCCTTTGCTGTCCAGCGCGGCCCTCTAAATTACAGTGCATCTATCGAGACGTCGCGGGCGACCAAGATCCGCAAGGCATTGGACAGGATGCTATCTGACTAGGACCAATCCACATTCAGGATTCCCGTAGATATGTCTGAAATCAATGCGTTCCGGACCTTTTGATTCGAATCGCATCGATCGGTACGATGCGCTAAGCGGGGCGCAAAGGGCTAGGGGTGTGCAATTCATCATTCGAGAAGCGCTAGTGTCCAGAACTGGATCGGTAAGGTCGCCATCCCCTCATCTAACGGTAATGGGAAGGGCGTCTATCAATCATGATCGACAACAATGTGCACGTGAAAACGTGGAACAACTTCATGTCTGACGCCGGCACGGCCGGCGCCCGATCGAAAATGAGTTCGTGGTGATCCACGAGGACCGAACGGCCGCCGGATCAGGTGGGCGTGAGCGCAGCCCGGCGTTCCGGACCTATGTCGTCAGTGGCGCTACTTGTCCCACCCTATAGCGGCGGCCGATCTGAAGGCCGCCAGGAACTGCTTCCGTCAGGCATCAAAGCGGTTCTATGGTGATTGAGCATGCGTATCAGAACTTCACGTTGAGGGTGGCATTCAGTCCGTTCTGGGTAATGCCTGAACCGAACTGGCCTTGATAGGCGATGCCAAGGGTGCTGGCGCTCGAAAGCTGGAAGTCCAGACCGGATTTCACGAGTGCCACATCCTTGCCAATGGATACGCCTGAAGCTGCAAAAGCGCTGGAACCTGCAGCAAAGCTGGCTGTCGACAGCGGAATAATGTCACCTAGGGCATGACGCCAGCCAACGTCAGCGCGCGCAGTCGTGGCAATGTGGCCAAGTTGAAAACGGGTCGTCGCGTAGACGCCGAGCGTGGAGAGCGTCGTATCCATCGTGTCAGCGCGAACATCAAGCGCCGCCCCGTTCAAGCCCCTTTCGTAAAAAGCATCCGTCGCGACGCGAACGTGGGCAAGATTGGCATAGGGTTCGATCATGGAAGACTTGCCGAGGTGAACTTTGTAGCCCAATTCTCCAAAGATCTGGAAAGTGCCTGCATCGCGATCCGAGATCAAGTTGTCGTTGAACCCTGGGAATCTAACGTTGCGGCTCATCTCAAGATCGTGCCATGTGTAGGCAATGCCTGAGCGGAATGCGACGGCCCCTTCCGGTGCGGTCCACTCGGTTCCGGCATAGGTCCCGAACGTGTAATTGTCACTGCGGCCTGACGAAGAAGCAGCGCCAGCCTTGAAAGTGGAGCGGCTATAGCCAGCAAGAACACCCAAGCGCCAGTCCTCAAATACCGGCCTGTCGATACCGGTCATGAAGCCGCTGATGCTGGATCTGGTGCTTGCGGCATTGCCGTCACCTGATTGGGTCGTCCA
The DNA here is from genome assembly GCF_056837965.1 of Bradyrhizobium ferriligni. Taxonomy (NCBI): domain Bacteria; kingdom Pseudomonadati; phylum Pseudomonadota; class Alphaproteobacteria; order Hyphomicrobiales; family Nitrobacteraceae; genus Bradyrhizobium; species Bradyrhizobium ferriligni. The sequence goes on along the minus strand of NZ_JBXEJO010000071.1, from coordinate 13,534 downwards.
TCCGCCAAAGGCAGAAGCCCACGCGGCATAACCCTGCAGGTCATAGGTTGGCGGATCAGAAGACGCCGCGGCGATGGCACCGATGGCAGGGACGGAATCGCCACCTGGCCTTTTCTGCTCAGGACCATAACCTATTGCATTCATCGCTGATGATGGCGCCCCGCCAAACGCCTGTTCCAGGCGGTCGTAGACCGCCGATCGCGCATAGAAGCTGTCATTGATACGTCTGCCCTGTTCGGAGGCATAGATGGAGGGCGAGAGCTGTCGCAGCGCAGATGTCACCGCCGTTCCGTCAGGCGAGGAGAAGTCGAGTGCCGCGACGAGCGGGTGCAGCCCCGACGCAGCGTTGCCAGCGACTTGATCGAGCGCCGCACCCACCTGACGGCTGTTGGCGTCGGCTCCATATCGCGAGTAAGCATCGGATGGGCGGGAGAGCGTCAACGCATAGGTGTTGCCACCCTCGGCTGTAGCACTCGCCAGCAAGGTCGGTGATTGCAGCGATGTCGTCACGTTCGCAAACGAGCCCCAGAGATTTGTTGCATTCAGCCACTGATTGGAGGAGAAGTTGAAGCCGCTGCCATACCAGCCACGCTGCGGGGTGATCGTGAGCGTGCCGTCGAGCGTCGCATTGCCGTTCACCACCAGACGACTAAACGCACCGCTATCATTCACCGCGACCTGCAAGCGACCGGTCGAGGTCTGCAGATAGTCGCCATTCACCGTTATGCTGTTGTCCAGGCGACCGATAAGCGGCGCGACAGTACCGCTATTGGTGAAGAGGCCATCGGTATTGAGCAGATAACTGCCATTGCCGGACAAGGCTGCGGCCTGCGCGACAGTCGCGTCATACAGTTCATGATTTCCGGTCAACAACGTGACGCCGCCCGACAACTGCAGCGACAGGTTGCGTCCAATGATATTCCCTTCATAGCGGGTCGCAAAGCTTTGGTCGGGCTCCTGCGTTGAGTGACCGTTCGCGTCAGGCGTCATACCGAATGTCAATTTGGTCAGCCGCAGAGCACCTTTCTCGTCAAGCTGGGCGTAGTCAGACAGGATGTCCCCTGACAGCATTGCGCCACGCATTACATTGATCTCGCCGACATAACCGTTGTTCGACATGTACATCGCTGCATGACTGCCAGCCAGGCGCCCGGTCAGATCGAACTTGCTGACGAGGGGGCCCTCGATTTCGTTCAGCATCGGCGCCGCGTTATTGCCGATCGTGTGAATATACGATCCACGATATTCATAGTCATTGCCCATCGCGTTGTTGCCAAAGTCGAAACTTGCTGCGATGCCATGCTCGCCGAGAGCCTGCACGTTTCCACGCTGAGTAAACGTATGATTCTTGCCATAGGCGAACATGACGCCGCGCCCATAGGCGCCGTCGGCGTATACGCGGGTCTCAGGCGGAATTATGATCTGATTGTTTTTGCCATCGACGCGGATGCCAGCGCCCCCTGCTCCTTTCGAAAGCAGGTCGGCATGCTGGACCACAGTATTGCCGCTGCCATAGACGTGCAGCCCAAGTCCGAGCGTGGCCTTGTTGTATGTATTTGGCAGATAGACGGTGCCGTCAGCGTTACGAGCGAAGAAGGGATTGTCGTTTACCAGATTCTGGCCGTTTCCGTAGATTGAATAACCGAAGAGTTTGCGCCGATCGATGCTGTAGCCGATATCCTGCAAGGCGGCGATCTCCGCCTCCATCAAAGAGGTGTAGTTACGGTATCCCTGGTGGCTCATCAGGCTGTTCTTAAGCTCGATGTGCGAGGCGAAGGGTACATCCCGGCGTTGACCATGCTCGTCCATCACTCGCACCGGAATACCTGGCATTGCGCCGGCGAGCACTTCACTCACATGCTTGCCGGCGAAATAGCCCTGATCGTGACGCAGGTCAAAAACGTCGTCAGCGCGCGGGTTCGCGCAGACGGCGCAATAGATCGTCTGTCCAGGCTTGGCTTGTTTGCCATTGTCGTCGTACAAATGCTCTGTCCAAGCATTTATCTTTTCCGGGAAATACGTTGATAGCGGCCCAGGGAAGTCCGGGTATGGTTCATAGCGGATAGTACTGCCGATTCCGAGATCATGGCCGAGCTCATGGATCATTACCGGTGTAAGACCTATCTTTGGAGTCATCGGCAATTGCGAAGGGATGTATGCTTCGGATGAAAATCCCATCTGGCCGATTGTAACCATGGCATGCGCGCCGTATTGCAGCTCGCCCGGATCTTGACCCGTGAGTGCCGCCTGCACTTTGGTGCCGCCACCGGGGGACGTATCGAAACTGGCATATGCGGTGTTATCGCGAATTCCACCGATGTTGACGAGGGCCGGCGACTGCCCCGGTATGACGTTGATGATCTCGGCCCAATGCCGAATCGCCGCAAGCGAATGATCTACTTCCCATTGCGGCAAATTTCGCAGCGAACGCTGCCGGCTGCCACCTTCTTCTCCCCAATAAGGGCCATCGCCGATACCGAATATCCGAGCCCGCATGAAGGGCACACCGTTCGAAGCGCGGACATCGTAAATTTCAACGGCTCTACTGGGCGAACCTAGCAACGCATTAACCGTAAGTATGATGGTCGTGACTGTCTTCGTCTTCATACTACACTTTCTATTCGAGGCATTGATTGCGGGCGTGCTTTGCCATCCAACTTCGCCCGCCCGTGCACGCAGATGCGCGAGCGAAGCGCGGCCGTCTTGGTCAGACATCGGCCGCACACCTTCGCGGCCATCGCCTGACGGCAGCACTTCAACACGAAAAGAAGCCTATTTTCCTGGGTTGGCCTTGATAAAACCAAGTCCACTCACGAGGTGGGTCCACATTGCTGGTGACTTGATTTCAACTTCCCGGAGTTCAGACTCTGGCGCGTCACGCTTTCCATTTGCGTCCCGCCGAGCCGCGGCTCGCCTGACCGAATATGACCGTTGATGTCTGCGGCGCCGCGCCGATGTCGATCAATTTCATGGTACCGTCAACAATGCGAACCCCCATTGTCTTTTGATCGCACGAAGATCCTGCATTCTGCAGCGGACCAATCCCGACAAGGCGGCGGCTGCGCGCAACTAACAAGCAGCAGAGCAAAAGCCGGGCCAAATCGCCTGACGCGTCCGCTGTGAGCAACCAGCCGAACGCAGCAACACGCGGCGGTCCTTCGGTGTGAAAAGCGGTCACCGCCTGTTCGGCGCCCGCCAATGTTGTCGCAAACGCGCCATTGCACGGGAGTACAACGACGGACCCGCCCGACAAATTGCAGTGCGTTCCTTTATTCATGTTCGCTGGCGATTGCCGCGATCAGTTCAAGATTTGAAAGGAGCTGCAGCAGACAGGCATTTTTATTGCACTTAACGCCCTGAGCTCGTCCTGGCCCGCGTCAGGCACATGTGGAGCACCGGAGCGCGTGTCCGGCCACCTCAAGCTAGACGACGTGTAGAGAAAGTGGAATGCAACGGGCGCGACTTGGCCGATCTAAATGTTCGGGCCAGCGATCGCGCTCGAGACGGATCGAGGATGGCCAGGCAATTTACTCGGAAGAGGCTGGAGCCGGTCCTCGTTGCGGCAGGCCAACGCTTGACCGGCCGCGCCGTATTGGGCGCAACGATCGGCAACATTCTCGAATTCTACGACTTCGGGACCTACAGCTTTTTCGCGATCCAGATCGGTCAGGCGTTCTTCCCGGCGGGCGACCCGTTCGCGAGCCTCATGCTGTCACTCGCGACGTTTGGCGCGGGTTTTGTGACCAGGCCGATCGGGGCCGTCGTGCTCGGCTCGTACTCGGATCGGGCCGGCCGCCGGCCCGCAATGACCGCCAGCTTTGCAATGATGAGCGCCGCAATCCTTTTGTTGGCGGTTACGCCCTCGTACGAGACAGTAGGAGTTGCCGCTCCGTTGCTGGTCATTTTCGCACGTTTGGTGCAGGGCTTCGCACTGGGCGGTGAAGTTGGTCCGACGACCGCCTATTTGATGGAAGCGGCTCCGGCCGAACGGCGCGGTCTTGCTGTCTCGTTCCAGCCCGCCAGCCAACAGATTGCTGCGACGGCCGGAGCGCTTGTGGGAGAAATACTCTCCCTTACCATGACAAGCGAGGCGCTCAGTGCTTACGGATGGCGGATCGCGCTTTTACTCGGCGCCGCTACGCTGCCGTTCGGACTCTGGTTGCGGAGCAACCTGCCCGAAACGTTGCACCGCGCAGACACGTCGGCTCCCGGCGTTCAGCCTGTAAGGAGATCGCCAACCGCTCGCCGCATCATGAGTCTGGGATTTGTCATTTTGGCCAGCTGCACGATCATCACCTATGTCACGGGATATATGACCACCTATGCGCTGAACACCTTGCAGGTTTCCGCGCCTCTCGCCTTTGGCGCCACACTTATCAGCAGTACGGTAGGAATTGCCGCCGCACTGCTGGGCGGGTGGCTCGCGGACCGCGCGGGCCGCCGGCACATCATGATTTGGCCGCAGACCGCTGCGTTGCTGATGACCTATCCAGTGTTCTTCTGGATCTCGCAGAGCCGCAGTGCTCTCGCACTTTTCGGAGGCCTCGGCGCGCTCACCCTGATCGGAACGATTCCGTATAGCGCCTTCTATGTGAGCATGGCCGAAGGTTTGCCTAAGAACATTCGTGGCGGCGCCTTCGCCACGACCTACGCTTTTGCCATTGCGATCTTCGGAGGTACAGCCCAACCCATCGTCACCTGGCTGATCCACCTGACGGGGAGCCCGCTGGCGCCGGCCTGGTATATGCTTGTCGCTAGCGCGGCCGGCCTCTGTGCCATGCTCATGATTCCCGAGACTGCGCCGCTCAAGATTCAGAACGCTGCGCTCAGGTAAGTCCGTCATAGCACTGGACAATTTTATTGCGGGTCTCTTCCGCCTGACGTCGCGCGCTCGCGCCGGTCTGCAAGAATGTAGATCTCCGCCTTTGACGTGGTCGTTCGCGCGGGGCCATCGAGACGGACGGCGCAGATGGCCCCGAGAGCACCCGGGATTGCGTCGACGGTCACCGGCTTCATCATACTGCCGAGCGCTCGCAGCGCTGACACGACGCAATCGACGGAGCGCCCGGAGCTGAGAAGCGAGGACGCCCGGCTTGTCCGAAGTACCAAGCTAGTTCGCGCCGCGGTTCTCAGCGCGTTCAAAGACGGGTCCTGGCAAGGTCGATTTCGCCGAGGATCTCCGGTTACATGTTTCGACGCCTGCCCTGTGCCTGGTTCATTGATAGGATTGTGTCATCAGAAGTTCCGGCCCGCAGCTTAGCCACGGCAGCTAGCCAGAAACTCGGTTTCCAACTCACTTCATACTTGCCTTGCATGGGCTTCCAACTGCTGCCAGCAAAAGGAGCTCGAGGGCATTCACGAGGGCGGCCGCTTTTCAGTCCAGACGTGGTAAGGCGTGACGGTAGCAGGGCGATTGACCGGTCACCTCACCCCGCTTCAGGCTGCCGACCAACCTAGGTCGATCCTAGTCTCGATGACATCGCGGGCATCTAGATACCCCTCGGCCCGCTTCTTGGCCTCTTCGTCACTATGGCTGGTGAATTCATAGGTACCCGCGCGGCTCCTGCCGCATCGACCGCGAACGCCACGTGCAATCTAAGTCCTACGACCATTCTCGTTCATTGGATCAATCGGCAGGACGTTCCAACCCGGCGCAAAATTTCAAGGAATGAGGGATGCAACGAACGTCTCGGGAGACTGCTCGCTCAATCCCATGCGCAGATTCACATAGTACAATTGACTTGCATGCCAATGGCGAGCCTAATTGGTGGGTTGCAAGGCTTATAGAGAGAACCAGTGAATTTTGGAACGTCTGCGCAGGCCAGATTTATCGTTCGAATGGGGACCTCTGGCTGGATGGTTTATTATCGAGAACGCAAGGGACCAGCGTTGATAAAGGACAGCCGCCTGGCCGAGAAACTGACAAGGCAACAGGCTGAACACATAAAAGAGAGCCTGACGAACACTCGGGGCAACGACCAAACTTAGTCCTTCGTTGTCCTGGTGCTCGGTTGGCGCCCGCAATCTAGTAAGGGTCAAATCCTTGAGCCTCGATTGGGCAAACGCAGTCCCGATTCTCGTGATCGTTACCGGCCTCGCGCTGGTGCTTGTCGGCCTCGTCGGCATCATGCGGCGCCGAGGCCCCGAGGGACGCCAAGCCGCGCAAGCAAAAGAAGATGTGTCCGGATCCAGTGAGCCGCCGAAATCCCCGAGCGCCAAAAAGCGGCACAAGAAAGCGCGGCCTACTGAAAAATTTCCCTCGAAGGACCTGGAGGCTCGGCCAGCCGATGAAGAAGAAAACTGAATGGCACAAACCATAAGCTCTGCACCGAGACCGCCCCCGAAGAGACAGGACTTCACAGCTGCTATCGCCGCAATGCTCACGACGCTCGCTTGACTGCACGGACGAGTTCGCATTCGCATACAGCAGGATTCGCCAGGACGCCTAAAGGCAGGGACGCGTCGTAAAATCCGCATTGGCCGCATCTGCGAACCCGCCGCACTCAAGCAGATATCAATGGCGATGCCTGTATTTACGACACGGTGCCGCTGTGGTGTAAGAAAGTACTGTGCAAAACGGTTTTCATCTCGCACTGGAGCGATGCTGGGTGAATGGACGCCAGATCGAGAATTTTCTTCATGGCTCGAATCCGCACGACGCGGAAGCGTTGAAGCCAGCTTGCACCGCATCCGACAAGCCACTAAGGCAGCCGCCTGAACTGGGCCATTTCGCATTGCTCGCACAGCAGCCGAACTTTCTTCAAGGAAGGCATTTGCCGAGAATATCGATCTAGGCGTCTTCTAAGAACCTGCAGGGACAGGAGTGCGCCTCATGTCCAATCCCGCTTGGAGCAAGCTCGCAGGCCGTGCCCGCCCGAGTCCGAGCCCGGGGGATCCCGTTAGCCATCCCGGTCGCTTGATGGCGCCAAAACAAAACCCGGGCCCAAACTTTCCGCGAGCGCGACGGGTCTTTATGTCCAATTGGCTCACGACGAACGCAGCGACGACTAGCAGAGCTTTCAAGTTGAAAGGCCAATCGAGCTGACGATCGGTGCCATCAAGTAGGATCGGCGTCACTGTCCACGAAAAATAGCCAGCCCGAACCAGAACGGTCCGATGATGAGTGGAACGAGGCCGATATGGGGAGATCCGCGCTCAACTCGAAATGATAGCTGCCGAATGGAAAGCCCGTAGCGGTGCCGAGGCTTTCCATCGTGAGCGCAATCGTGCTGCACGAAGCAAACAGGATTGAGGCTCGGCGCGGATCATAGGCAAGAGCGGCGGATCAGAGCGCAGGCGATGAAGATTGCCGCGAACGCTTGCGCGAGCGGATTTTCATTCCAGGAAAAACCGATTGCGGCTGCGAGAATGCTGGCGATAGCAGCCCAAAGTGCAATCTCCGGCCAAATCCAGAGCCTGTTGTCCGAAATACCGTCTCGTCTCGTTGTGTTTGCCCCATCGTAAGTGACGGCGCAGACGACGAATCATAGCCGGCGTCTCGCGCCTCGAAGCGGGCGTTAGGACTTCTTCTGCACTCGCTGAGAGAATGTGACTGCGCGCGCCGGAACACGAGCTTGCTTGCGATCAAGTTCGTCGCCGGCACTACTTCATCATCGCTTCGACCTCTGTACGAAAAGCTTGCCGCGAACTGTCCCGCGAATAGAACATGTGGCCGCCGGGAAAAACGACAAGTTTGATGCGCGGAGCCGAAGCAAATGGCGGCAATTGATCGAGCAGGATTTGTGATTCGAAATACGGAGTGACGAGGTCAAACAGGCCGTGCCCGACCAGCAGTTTCATGTTCCGGTCCGTTGCCAGGATTTGGCGTAGCTCCGAGAGCGACTCGGGAGGGCTGCGGCCGAAGTCCCAAGCCTGGACGACGGTGCCGTTCAATAGCTCATAGGAGCCGTCGGGCCGCCAGTTAAGCTTGCGAGTCAGGAGATCGACAGTGGCGCTAGTCAGAGGCGCCAGCAGTGTATCGCTCGAGGGATCCCCGGAAAGGTGAAGATCCGAATCCGGATATGGATCTATGCCATGCACCGAGGCGTCATAATTGCCGATGAGCTTTCCGTTCTTACGATCGAATTCGCGGCGGAACTCGGCTAGGTCGAAGCGACCCGCGAGCCGGCGACTGATCGCTTGGTCGATCCCGGTCAGCGCGGCAGTCTTGTCGGCCAGACGCATGGTTGCTTCCTTGTCCGCCTGGCCCTTGATGAGGTCGATCAGATACTCCCCGCGTGCATAAGCTTCCACGTCGGCGAGATCGGCTCGCTTCACCGGACCTTCTGCTTCACGCAGGGTAGCGACATAGCTCGGCAGTCTTGCGACGTACTGCAGCAGGCTCGTGCGGGCAAACTGACTGGAGTCGAATCTTGGCGAGACCATGATCAGGCCCTTGACACCTATGCCCTGCCGCATCTGCAACTGCTGCACAACCTTTGGCCCGCGAATGCCCCCATAGCTTTCACCCACAATGTATTTCGGCGACAACAGCCGGTCATGCTTTTCGAGCCAACGGCGTACCACCAGCGCGAGCGAGTCGACGTCGCCCTCAACGGAGAAGAACCGCTTGCGCACGTCATCGCTGGTCCCCACGAAACGGCTGTAGCCGGTGCCGACGGGGTCGAGAAACACCAGATCGGTGAAATCGAGCCAGGTTTCCGCGTTTGGTCTCGCCGCCGGATTTGTCGATGGCGTGACCTCGTCAGCATTGATCGGCAGCCGCCACGGTCCGGCATTGCCGAGTTGTAGCCAGGCCGATGATGAACCCGGTCCGCCGTTGAAAAAGAACGTTACCGGGCGCATGCCGCGATCGGTGCCGTCGAGCTGATAGGAGGTATAGACGATGTCAGCCTGCGGCTCGCCCTTGTCGTCGAACAGCCGGATGGAGCCGGCGGTCGCGACGAAAGCAAGCGTCCGTCCAGGGAGCTCAAGCGTGTGCCTGGTGCTGCAGTCCGGCGGCAGGCGATGTGGCTCAGCAGCAGACGGCATACTCGGCGTTTGGCCGCCGCTAGTCTTTTGGCCGGACGGCATCGTGACCTGGGCGGGCCGCGGCGGATCGTCGGCTTGCGCGCTCCCCATTACCCCGCAGGCAAACAGAATCAGTGCAAGAGAAGTACGGTACAGTGCGATCAGCTGCATCGGGTTTTCCTGGTCCGGCGCGCACCTTGGTACGCGAGACGTGCTGTCAAAACTGCCGTACCAGTAACTCGTGCCAGGGAACTACAAACCTACTAGATCCAGTAGTGGCGACCACCGTGCCGCGAGCCGCGATGGGAATTCCCGAGACGACGTGACAGCAGGAACGTCCCGTTCTGTCCAGATTTAGCCACCAGATTCGCCGGCCCGCTGTTGGCAATGGCTTGGTTCGTCTAACTTGCAGACATTCCGTAATCGGCAATCTAAGATCGGTAGACGTGCGGGCTGAGCATCCGCCTCGCCTATGCCTGACAAGCGCAGGGGGTCAGATCGACCACGACGTCGGTTGTAGAAATGACGCCTCTGCGATGCGTAATCGCCAGCACGGTCACATCTTCCGCCAGGCTACGAATATGGTCCATGATGTCCCGTTCGGTTCGCTCGTCAAGGGAGGAGCTGGCCTCGTCGAGAAGAAGGATCGCGGGCTGGCCATAGAGCGCACGGGCAATAGCGATACGCTGGCGCTCCCCGCCTGAAAGCTTCAAACCGCGTTCTCCAACAGTTGTTTCAAATCCTTCCGGCTGCGCCTCGATGAAAGGGAGAATAGCGGCTTTTTTCGACGCGGCGCGAAGGCGCACCTCATCGCGGGGCCGTCCTAGCAGAATGTTGTCGGCTAGCGACTCATTGAGCAACATCACGTCCTGCGGCACGACAGCAACTGCAGCATACCAAGCCGTGCGATCGATACCCGTTATATCAGTTCCATCGACCAGAATACGGCCGCAGTCTGGCTCGATTGATTTCAGGACGAGCCTAAAGATTGTCGACTTCCCCGATCCCGTTTCGCCGACCAGAAAAGTAATCCCGCCGCGTCCAGCCAAAAACGAGACGTTCGTAACGCCACGACCGTTTTCGTAGGCATAACCAATGTCCTCGAAATATATCTGGCCAGCGGAGGGCGTGAAATCATGAGCATGGGACGTTCGCCGCTCTTCTGGTGCGCCCCACAGTCTGATGAGAGGGATGAGGTCCGCGCGCGACCGCGACGCGTCAGAGATCGCGCGCGCGACCATCTCGAAGGGCATACTGAGTTGGAGTATAAGCGTATTGAATAGCACAATGTCGCCGATCGTAACCACGCCGGCCTGGTAGTCAGGAACTAGAAGGAGAAGAGTGACAGCAAATTGTAGCGCGACGGCTAAGCCGAGCACGGCGATGTAGGGCAGTCGTTGAAGCACGTAGGCTCGAAAGTTATCGCGCACTTCCCGCGCTTTCATCGTAAAGCGCTGGCTCATCCAGGCATGACTGCCAAAATGGCGCAACGTGTCCATGGCGTTCATGACATTGCCGACGAAACGCGCATTCTCCTGACCGGCATCGACGGCCCGGTCCAGAAATACGCGCGCCTGACGCGTCGAACTCCAGGTCAATGTAATCGCGGCAGCCCCATAAGCGACGACGATTGCAGCGATCTGAATATTGACGAGCGCGCCCAGAGTAGCGATCGTAAGCAGAAGCTGCGCTGCAGCAGGGAAGAAGATCGTAGTTGCAAGCTGGACCATCGTGATCAACGCGCTGCGGCCGCGCGCGGCCGCACTCTGTATTTCCACGGGATTGTGCTCAAGAAAAAAGGCTGCGGTTTTTCTCAGGATTCGATCGAAAAAGCGAGTTGCAGCGATGAAGCCAAGGTTCTCTGCTGTCATAAAGGAAAGATACTGCAGCATACGCTGAAATGCGGACGCAATTCCATGCAGGACCGCATAGCCAGCGAAGCCCCAGGCGAGCACCGACGCGCCTTCACTCCGCGGCAGACGATCAATCAGAGACGAAAATACATAGGGGGCTGCGACGCTGCTCGCGCTTGAGATGAGCACCACCGTGGCAACGACGAGAAGCAGGCACCGATCGGACCGCCAGTATGCATGCAAGATTTCGGAAATCGGCGACAACGCTGTCTACTTTGACATATCTGCGACACGTCGAGGGAACGGCGTGCTTTGCTTTGCGCAGAGAACTCCATCGCCTCGTTCGCACGATCTAGATTTGAAACGAACTCGCGTAAAGGTGTTCGATGCGGGCTCACAAAAATTTGCTATCGCTAACCGGTGGGCTTCAAATGAGCTCTGTCCAGCGCTGTCATGCCCCCCCAGTCTTGGTAGGTTGTCGCCGGGCTTCTCACATGAGATACGTCATGTTGCGGCCGACAACTGCCGCGCCACACTATCCGGCCTCTTACTGAAGCATAGGATGCCGAGACGACAAGAACCCGATCCGTAAGGAACACGACATGAAGAGTGCAACTGCAGACACACGCAAACGGCCCGCGTCCGATGCAACTGACCTTCCTCTACCGGTTCTGCCGCCCCCCACTATCAAGACGCCAAAGGGACCTCTACCTAACGATAGTGCCACGGAGGGCTGGCTTTAAGATTGATTGCATCATTCTTCACTCCCTGTTGCCGCCCCTCACACGAGGGGCGCTCGGGTTTGCATCAAGAACAATGCTCAAGGCTACTCTGAGAATAGGTGATCTGGAAAACTTCGATCCTGCCGTCAAAGACTGCTCAATAGCAATTGGTGAAAGCTACATCCGGCCTTTCCAGCATAAGAGCCTTGAGAGCCTTTTGCTAAAGAACTCTGACCAGTGGTTCTTCGTCATACGGGAGCGTCAACGAGTAGCAGACGAGTTTGGCACCCATTCCATCGCCATAGCTAACGCTGCTGCGGATCAGCTTCGTCAGCACTACCGACAATGCATGCACTGGCCGCTCGACTTTGTCGTGATCGAGGCCGCCCGTCGAGGTCCTCGCTTGCGGGTACGAGCTGGCCATATCGGCAGCCTGCCGATCTACTTCCACGTGGAGGAACGCACTCGTACGGTTACGCTCTCCTGGGATTTCGTCGATTTTTTGAGTACATCGCGAGCGATTGATGCAGAGATCATAGCTCATCACCTGTCGATGAGAACGTTTTACTCTGCGCGGCAGCCCTGCGCGGGGATTAACTTACTGACTGTTGGCGCAACCTTGTACGTCGACAGGTCGGACACGTCTTTTGAGTACGGCTCATTAAATCCGTTCACTGACGAGCTCGCTGGGCGGGAACAGAGCAGTGGTCTCCTTGAGTTTGCGGATACTTTGCAAGAAGTTGTCCTTTCGCGGCCAACGGGCATTTGTGCAAGCGCTGTGGAGCTGAGCGGAGGTATGGATTCCGCTTCGGTCGCGATTGCTGTCAGCAAAAGCGTGGAACCGCTAACATGTGGCGGCATACTGCTGGGCGACGGGAGTAGCCCCAGGCAGTCTGATCGGCGAGCGCGCATTTTGAGTGCACTGAATTGCCGCGATCACCCTCTTGAAATGCATACCCACATGCCGGCGATTGATCTGGATCTTGCTCCAGAACGACGCCTGCCACTCACTTCAGAGTATTACCTCGAGGCGTTTGAGGCGCTCTGGGACAGGTTTCGCGCGGACGGCTGCGAAATCGTCTGGTCCGGCATAGGCGGCGACGAGCTTTGCGCTTGCTCCACCACCGAAGAGAGGCCCCCCAGATCTTCGTCTTCGCGTCACTTGGAGATCGCCGTTGAACTTGCAGAAGGCCTGTTGACAAAGCGCGCGCTCGACGCGGCTCATTCATCTTTCCTTTTTAGCGCGCCGCTTAGCGCGACCGTATCCACATTTCTGCTTGCAAGCCTTTGTCATGCTCGTCCACTCGCAAAGCGCGGACTTTGGCCCGTTCGCCCGCTAGGCGATCGGAGATTGATTGATACTGCAGCGAAACTTCCACTTGCACTTCGCGAGGGCAAGGAAATATTCCGCTCTTACCTGCATAGTCGGCTGGGCCGTGATGTGTTTCCGCCCGGTTATGTAAAGGAGACTTTCGCGCTTGTGTTACCAAAGGCGATCGCGGCTCGCGCAGACACAATTTCATCGCAACTTTCCTCATGCGCCCTGGCCGACTTCGGCTTGGTTGCGCAAGAGTCCGTTATGGCGCTCTTGAATAGGGTGTTAACAACGCACGAGTTTTCTGCAACGAGCGCCTTGGTTCGCTTCCTGTGGGCGGAACGCTTCGTTCGGCAACTCTGTTGAGCACGCCACCATCGACAATTACCTGTCACAACACTTGCTAAGCAAGGAATGGGTGAGAAGTGGACGGTCTCGCTCATCGGCACGATGGAACGAGACAGTGTCGGCGTGCAGCGGCGGCGCTCTCGGCAGAGCACGCGACACTAGACGCCACGGCTTACTCCTGTTGCGTCATGTCGTTTTAGCCGCACTTACCGTTAGATAGATTGTGAGCGTCACGAGAGGAGCACTGGTGCCCGGGCTTGACTTGCGCGGAATGCTCTGGATAGCCCGGTCGGGATGATTGACGCTGCCGGCGCGCGGTGATGGGG
>NZ_JBXEJO010000070.1:0-52195 GCF_056837965.1 Bradyrhizobium ferriligni | reverse complement strand
AACTTCGCATTCATAAAGCACACTAGAATCATAAGTTTGCTAGTGTCCTTATCGAATCCGAAGTTCGCTCCGAAGGTGCGGCAAATGATGCGAACTTCGGATTCGGGACACTAGCGCGCCTCGCCCACGGTGCGCGCGGAGGTGCTCGTTTCTTTCCGTGCCTTCACCTTGCCGCGACCCCGGAGTCGACCGCCTCGAGCAAGGTCACGAGGCCCCGCAGGATGGCGATCGGCGAAGGCGGGCAACCCGGAATATGGAGATCGACAGGAACAACGGTGGAGACTCCGCCAACCACGGCGTAGCTGCCGGCGAAGCATCCGCCATCCCTTGCGCAATCGCCCGCAGCGACAACCCATTTGGGATCTGGCGTCGCACGATATGTGCGCTCCAGCGCCTCGCGCATGTTCTTGGTGACCGGACCCGTGACCAGCAGCACGTCGGCGTGACGGGGCGAAGCAACGAACCGGATTCCGAACCGTTCGACGTCGTAATATGCATTGCTTAACGCGTGTATTTCCAGCTCGCATCCGTTGCAGGAGCCTGCATCGACCTCGCGGATCGAGAGGCTGCGGCCGAGGCGTCGTCGTGCGGTGTGGCCGACCGCAGCCGCCAGCTCCGCGAGCGCAGCGTCATCGGGCCGCGGCGCTTCCTCCGTCAATGGCTGGCGAAACAGGCTCTGGAACAGAAGTTTGCGCATCGCCTCAAGCCCTCAGAGATCCTGCCCGGAATAGGAGCAGTTGAACGACTTATTGCAGAGTGGGAAGTCCGCCACGATGTTGCCTTCGATGGCCGCCTCGAGCAGCGGCCACTGAAACCACGACGGATCGCGCAGATGGCATCGCTCGATCCGATCGCCGTTCAGGCGCAGCCAGGCCAGGATGTCGCCGCGGAAACCCTCGACGAGGGCCATGCCCTCGCAAGGCTCTGCCGCACTGTGCAGCGGCACTTTGACCGGGCCTGCCTCGAGGCCAATGAGGATCTGGTACGCCAGCGCAAGACTCTGCTCAACCTCGCGGATCCGGATCCAGACCCGGGCGTTGACGTCGCCCTCGCTGAGGACGGGGACTTCGAAGCGGAGGCCATCATAGGGGAGATAGCCGGGCTTGCTTCGGGCGTCATGGTCGCGGCCGCTCGCACGCCCCACATAACCACCGGCAGCGAATTGCCGGGCGAGCGTTGGAGTTACGATGCCGGTGCTGACGGTGCGGTCCTGCAACGAGGCGGTGTTGTCATAGAGCTCGACCAGCGCAGGGAAATGCCGGCGGATCTGGTCGAGTACGGCCCGGATTGCGTCGGCTCCATCGCCGGCGATATCGCGCGTGACGCCGCCGGGAACGATGAGGTCGCGCATCAGGCGGTGGCCGAATGCAGCGTCGGCCGCGCGCAGCACGGATTCGCGCAGCACGGCGCAATGCGCCTGCATCAGCGCAAATGACGCATCGTTGCAGATCGCGCCGATATCGCCGAGATGATTGGCCAGTCGCTCGAGCTCGGCCATCAGCGCGCGCAGCAACAGCGCGCGCGGCGGCACGGCAATCCGCTGCGCGGCCTCGACCGCTAGCGCGAATGCCAGCCCATAGGCGACCGTGCTGTCGCCGGAGACCCGGCCGGCGAGCCGCGCGGCCTGCTCGATCGTGCTGCCAGTCATCAGCCCTTCGACGCCCTTGTGGGTGTAGCCGAGCCGCTGCTCGAGGCGGACCATCGTCTCTCCGCTCGCGGTAAAGCGGAAATGCCCGGGCTCGATGATGCCGGCATGCACCGGACCGACCGCGATCTGATGCAGGCTGTCCCCCTTGGCCGGGAGGAATTGATAGGGCGCTGCGTCCGCCGATGCATCGCGACGTTCGCCCAGCGGGAAGCGCGTTTGCCAACAGCCGTGATCGAGCCAGGGACGGGAATCCGGTGTGTCTGTCGCCTGCAATCCGAACAGGTCGTGGAGGGTGCGCTCCAATCGAAGCGCCGGCGGATGATGGGCCGCGACCGAAGGGAATTGGCGATCGGGACACTCCAGGCTGATCACACCGATATCGGACGTGCGGTCGTCAAGGATGGCCATGTGCACGCGCGACGGCTCGCCCCACAGCCCGAGCAGGCTCAGGCCGCCATCCGCAAATGCGTGAGCGGCGGTGCGCCAGGTATCGCCGTCCACCACGGCGCGCGGCCATGGATGATGCCGTTCGATCCTGTGGCCGGCCCGGATCAGATCGATCAACCTCGGCATATCCCGTTCTCCCTCGCGCTAACCCAGCAGGTTGGCGACGTGCTGGAACCAGACGACCAGCGGTCCCGGAAGGTAGATGCCCGCAGTCAGCACCAGCGCGAAATGCGCGAACATCGGCAAATAGGACGCATCCGCCGGCGCGGCATTGCCGCGCGGCTCGCCGAACGCAAGGCTGGTCAGGCGCAGGATCAGCGCACCGAAGGCGAGCAGCAGGCCGAGCACCAGCGGGATGGCGAGCAGCGGCTGGCGCGCGAAGGTGGAGCTGACGATGAGAAACTCGCTCATGAAGATACCGAGCGGCGGCAGGCCGGCGATCGCGACCACGCCGATCACGAGACTCCAGCCGAGTGCCGGATGCGACTCGGTCAGGCCGCGAATGTTGGCGATCCGCTGCGTGCCCTTCACCTGCGCAATGTGGCCGACCGCGTAGAAGATTCCCGACTTGGTGAGGCTGTGCATCACCATGTGCAGCAGGCCGGCAAAGTTGGCGAGCGGACCACCCATGCCGAACGCAAACACGATGATGCCCATGTGCTCGATCGAAGAGTAGGCGAACAGCCGCTTGATGTCGCGGCGGCGGTAAAGCATGAAGGCCGCGAACAGCAGCGAGGTCAGCCCCATCGTCACCATCAGCGGCCCGGGCGATATCGCATCCGGATTGGCGGCGAGCAGGATCTTGAAGCGGAGCACCGCGTAGAGCGCGACGTTGAGCAGCAGGCCGGAGAGCACGGCGGAAATCGGGGTCGGGCCCTCGGCATGCGCATCCGGAAGCCAGGCGTGCAGCGGCGCCAGCCCGACCTTGGTGCCGTATCCGAGCAGCAGGAAGATGAAGGCGACGTTGAGCAATGCCGGGTCGAACGTCGCCGCACGGCTGATCAGCACCGTCCACACCATGGCGTCCTGACCCTCGCCGACCACCGGCAGCGCCGCCATGTACACCAGGATCGTGCCGAACAGCGCCAGCGCGATGCCGACGCTGCCGAGGATAAAATACTTCCAGGCCGCTTCCAGCGCCGCATGGGTCCGGTAGATGCCGACCATCAGGACGGTGGTGAGCGTGGCAACCTCGACCGCGACCCATATCAGGCCGATATTGTTCGACACGAATGCGAGGTTCATGCCGAACATCATCACCTGATACATGGCATGGTAGAATCGCAGATAGCCCGGCGTCAGCCGCCCGGTCTCGAGTTCGTGGGCGATATAGCTTGCGCTGAACACGCTCGTGGTGAATCCCACGAAGGTGTTGAGCACGATGAAGACAATGTTGAGATCGTCGATCAGCAGGTACTGGCCGGGTTGCGGGCGCTCGACCACGAGCAGCGAAAGCGCGGCCAGCAAGGTGCCGAGACTGGCCACGATATTGAGACCCGCGGTCAAGCGGTAGCCGGGCAGCGCGGCCAGCACCGCCGCGGCGGTGATCGGTATCAACAGGACCCAGGTGACGGCATCCGACGCGGCAGTCATCGGCGCTCCCCCCTGAATTCATCGAGCGCGCCGACGTCGACGGTGTCGAACCGCTCGCGAATGCGGAACAGGAACACGCCGATCACGATGAATGCGATCAGGATCGAGAAGGCGACGCTGATCTCCACGACGAGCGGCATGCCCTTGGCGCCGGTCGCGGCCAGCACCAGGCCGTTTTCCAGCGACATGAAGCCGACGACCTGGCTGACGGCGTTGCGCCGCGTCACCATGACGAGCAATCCCAGCAGCACCACCGACAGTGCGAAGGCGAGGTCTTCCCGCGCCAGCGGATCGGCCGCGCCGGTGACGCGCAGCATCAGTACCATGGACAGGGCGACGAGCCCCATGCCCGCGAGCATGGTCGGACCGATGCTCACCGCGGTCTCGATATCGCGATGAATGCCGAGCTGCTTGATGATCCGATGCAACGCCACCGGGATGACGATCGCCTTGAAGACCAGTGCGATGGCTGCGGTCACGTAGAGATGCGGCGCATTCTGGATGAAGGCCTGCCAGGCGACCGAAGCTGCGAGCACCACGGCATGAAGCGCGAAGATATTCAGCAGCGCATACAGGCGGTCCTGGTACAGCATCATGAAGCTGATCAGCACGAGCCCGCCGGCGAGCAGATGGGCGATGTCGAAGGCGAGGTTGTGCATCAGAAGCCCCGTGACACGAACCGAAGCAGCGTGCCGAGCAGGCCGAGCATCAGCGCTGCGCCGAGGAATTCGGGGACGCGGAACACCCGCATCTTGGCCGTCGCGGTCTCGAACACGGCAAGCAGGAAGCTTGCGACCGCAAGCTTGAGGATGTAGGCGGCAACGCTCACCAGATAGGACAGCAGCCCGGCGCCTTCCGTGGTGATCTGCCACGGGAAGAACACGCAGATGATCAGGGAGATGTAGAGCAGCAGCTTGAGGAAGGCGCCGAACTCGATCATGGCGAGGTGACGCCCGGAATATTCGAGGATCATCGCCTCGTGCACCATGGTCAGCTCCAGATGCGTCGCCGGGTTGTCGACCGGGATGCGCGCGTTTTCGGCGAGCGCCACCATGATGAGGGCGATCATCGCCATGCCGAGCGAGACGCGCAGTCCGACCTCCGACGACGCCATGAAGGTCGCGACCGTCGACAGCTGCGTCGAACCGGCAATCAGCGCGACGCAGAATACCATCAACAGCATGGCCGGCTCGGCGAGTGCGGCGATCATCACCTCGCGGCTGGAGCCGATGCCGCCGAAGCTGGTGCCGACGTCCATGCCGGCAAGCGCGAGGAAGAAGCGCGCGCTGCCGAGCAGGGCGACGATCGCGATCAGGTCGGCGCTCCAGTTGAATTGCAGGCCGGTCGCGAATGTCGGGACCAGCGCCGCCGCGACCCAGATGGCCGCGAACGTCAAATAGGGCGTGACGCGGAACAGCCAGGACGCGTTTTCGGCGAGCACGACCTCCTTGCGCAGCAGCCGCAGCAGGTCGCGGTAGGGCTGGAAGATCGACGGCCCTTTCCGCCGCAACAGCCGGGCCTTGATCTTGCGCACGACGCCGGTCAGCAGCGGCGCGAGCAGCAGCACAAGCGCCATCTGGCCGAGCTGAACGAGGATGTCCGAGATCACGACCATATCGCGAGCGCCAGCAGCAATGTGATGAGGGTTGCGAACACCAGGCTGAGGTAGCGGCGGATGGTCAGGAACTGGAGCTGGTTCAGCCGATCGGCGAAAAACCACACGGCTTCCGCCACGGGTGTGTAGAGCCGCTCCCAGACCAGGTCGTGCATATCCACCCTGAGGCGGGCCGGCCGCAGTTCGCCTGGTGCGGGCATATCGACATGTTCGCGGGCCTGGAAAACCAGCGTGCCGAACACGCGGCGGATCGGCTGCACAAAGCTCACGCCGGAATACTGCGCCGCCGGTGTCGGATCGGCGAAGCCGCAACCCCAGGCCGGTCCGCGCCGGATCGCGCGCGACGCAAAGCGATGGATGAAGTACACCGCGAGCGACGCCGCTGCGGTGATGAAAGCAAAGACGAGCAATCCGTTGTAGGAACTGCGGCTCTCCTCGATCGGAACGATCGAGAGCCAGGGATCGTTCATCTGAACCGGCATCCGGTGGCCGATCACGACCTGCGCAACGGGCGAGAGCGCGTCGATCACGAGGCCCGGCAGAATACCGGCGAGGAAGCAGAGCACGGCGAGGCTGAACATCGCGGCGAGCGAATAGCGATCGACCTCGCCGGCGGCTTCAGCGGCCGGGTTCCGCGCGCGGCCGAGAAATGTGATTCCGAAAGCCTTGACGAAGCATGCGGCGGCGAGCGCCGCGGCCAGCGCCAGCAAGGCGCCGACCGCGGGCACCATGATCTTCAGCAGCCATTGCGGCAGGTCGGGGCTCTGCAGGACGGCCTGAAACATCAGCCATTCCGACACGAACCCGTTGAACGGCGGCAGCGCCGAGATCGCGACGCAGCCGACCAGAAAGACGAAGCTCGTGAGCGGCATGCGGTGGATCAGGCCGCCCAGCTTCTCCATGTCGCGTTCGCCGGTCGACGTCAGCACCGCGCCCGCCCCGAAGAACAGCAGGCTCTTGAAGAGCGAATGGTTGAGCACGTGGAACAATGCGGCCGTGAAGGCGAGGGCCGCCGCGAGGCCAAGGCCGTTCGCCTGAAATGCCAGCGCAAGGCCGAGGCTTGCGAAGATGACGCCGATGTTCTCGATCGTGCTGTAGGCGAGCAGGCGCTTGAGATCCTTCTCCATCAGCGCATAGAGGATCCCCATGACTGCGGTCGCGCCGCCGAGGATGAGAACCACGACACCCGCCGACCAGCCTGGCGGCCCGAGCAGATCGAACACGACCCGGATGAATCCGTAGATCGCGACCTTCGTCATCACGCCGCTCATCAGCGCCGAGACATGGCTCGGCGCGGCGGGATGAGCCAGCGGCAGCCACACGTGCAGCGGGATCAGGCCGGCTTTCGACCCGGCGCCGAGCAGCATCAGCGCGAGCACCAATGTGGCCTCGGACGGAGTGTGCGGGGCGGCGCGGATGGCCGCAAAGCTGTAGCTGCCGCCGGCTCCCGCCAGCAGGCCGAAGGCAAGCAACAGAGCCAGCGTCCCGAAGCTTGCCATCACGAGATAGACGTAGCCTGCGCGGGCATTGTCCGCGTCACGGTGATGCGCCATGACGAGCGCCCATGACGCGAGCGACATGAACTCCCAGCACAGCAGGTAGGTGAACGCATCATCGGCGAGCACGACGAGATTCATCCCGGCCAGGAACGCCGGGAAAAACGGAAGGATGCGCTGTGGCGCGGATTCGTGGCTGCCGTAACCAAGGCCGTAAAGACTTGCGGCCGCACCGCCGAGATTGACCACGACGAGAAAGAATGCGGCGAGCGCATCGAGGCGGAAATGCGATCCCAGCCATGGCAAGCCGACCGGCAGTATCAGTTCCGTCGCGCCGCTGCGGGCGATCAGCGCGAACAGGGCTCCGGCCAATGCGACCAGCGAAATCGCAAAGGTCATGCCGTAGACGATGGCTGTCGATTGGCGCGATCGGCGCGTTGCAATCGCGAGAGCGGTCGTTCCCAGCAGGGCGGCTACACACCAGATCTGCTGAGTGACCGCCGGGATCATGTCTGCACCTTCGGTGAGCCTGATCCGGCCTTCAATCGCACCCCGCGGCCGCCGCCGCTGCTGACGGCGCCCTCGTTGATGACCTCGACGCCGGCCGTGCCGAGCGCGTCGATCAGTTTCACCAGCGAGTCGACGTTGCCGCGAATGGTGCCTTCGCTCGCCTCCATCCGCTGGATGGTTGGCACCGAAAGTCCGGACAGCTCGGCGAGCTGCCGTTGGTCGATGCCAAGCAAGGCTCTGGCAGCTCGTAGCTGCGCCGCGGTGATCATCGATTGATGGCCGTCGATTTGAGGAGTCGCGTCTATTTGAATGTCATTTATGCACATCAACTAATGATGGCACAAGAGCAATAAATGATGTTTTATACATCATTCATGCGCGTGATCGTCGACGCGAGCCGCATCCGCCGCGCCGTCGACGTTGCGCTGACGCGCGCTCAGCCGGAGATTTTTCGATAGACCGCCGCAGCGTGGCGCAGCAGCCGGCTCTTGCGCTTCCGCTCGTGGACGCGCTGGTGCTTGGCCTTGCGCTCGTGGGCGCGCTGCGCGGGTGCATCGACACTCTCGAGCAATCCGCGACGCACCTCGTCGTCGTTCAATTCGCCGAGCAGTTGTTGCCCCTTGCGCAGATGCTTCAGGACGATCCGCCATGACGCGTATTCGTCAGGGGGCAAGCCGCCCTCCGAGAACTCGATGGCGTAGCGCAGCCGCTTGCTGGCGAGACGGACGCGGTGCCGCTTGTTCTTGCCCATGCCTTGCAGCCCGCGGCTCTTCTGGCACAGCTTGCCATGCCACCGCGCCAGCCGCCGCGCGTGAAAGACCGCGACCGGCACGGCGCGCCGTTGCGCGGCACGGGGATCCTGCCGCGTGGTCCAGGGGCCGCTGCCGACCCAGTCCCACATGCCGTCGAACCACTGCCAGTAGCGGTCGCTTTGCAACGCTTCCCTGAGGGCTTCGGACGCATCGGTTCGCGCCGCCTGCAGCATGCGTTCTTCGGGCAAGCCCTTGCTGTTCTCGATCGCGACGTCGAGGTCGCGCGTTGCGCCGAGGTGTGCGCTCAGCCATTTCAGTTCGGATTTCAGTCGCGTCCACTCGCTATCCGCCACCATCGGGCCGTAGAACGCGATCGCGGCTTTCAGCCGTGTCAGTGCAATGCGGGTCTGATGGAGCGCGGCCGGATCGCCGGAGCTCAAGGCCTCGTGATTGGTCGCGACTTCCTCGAGGCACTCGGACAGGATCAGGCGAAAGGCGGTCTCGCAACGCATGGCTTCGCTGAGATGGCGTGCCCGCTTCGGGCGGACAACGCGCTCCCTGTCCGGACTTGCCGCTAACGTCATGACACTCTCGTGACCCCGCCAGAGCCGCAACGCGGCTCCCGGATGCAAAGATTTCCCGTTTGATCGACGTCGATCAAGGGTTTTCTGCCGGGCCGCAGCGCAACGATCGGGCGGCGGGATCAAAATGTCGCAGTTGCGCCGATGGGAACGGCTTGTTCCAGCTGAGCGCGTGCGGATTGGGTGAGTGCGGGGTTCTGAGACCGCGGAACGCAATGACGGATCTCTGCCGATAGCGGATGTTTCGCGCACGAAATATCTTGATATTTCGCGTACGAAATATATAACGGCGTGATGAAAGCGGAACACCGGCTGATCTTTCTTCTGACCGTGGCCTATCGCCGGTTGCAGCGCGCCATCGATCAGGAGACGGCCGCCCACGATCTGACCTCGGCTCAGGCCGGCGTGCTGTTCTCTCTCGGGCGCAATGACGGCGCGCTGATCGGCGACGTCTCGCAGGCGCTCGACATCGTGCCGTCGGCGATGAGCGGGCTCGCCGACCGGATGGAACGTGCAGGCCTCGTCAAGCGCCGGCGCGATGGCGAGGATGGGCGCAGCCAGCGGCTCTATCTGACCGCGGCGGGGCAGGAGCTCGGCAAACGCGCCGCAACGCGGACGAGGGCGATCAACAACCGTCTGATGGAGGGGTTCTCGGACGCTGAAATCGACGTGGTGTCGCGCTGGCTGACCAGCCTGCAAGACAAGTTTCCGAAAGACAAGGACAGCTAGAGCGTCTTCGAGCGAAGTGGATACCGGTTCGCGTGAAGAAGACGCGTCAAACAACAAGCAACAGGAGCGCAGCATGAGTGAAGTGGTCGTAGCACTGGACGGCGGTGTCCTCACCGTGACGATGGCGCGCCCGGACAAGAAGAACGCGATCACCAACGCGATGTATGGCGCGATGGCCGACGCGCTCGAGCGCGCGGAGGGCGATTCCGCGATCCGCGCCGTGCTGCTGCAGGGCGACGGCGACAGCTTTACCGCAGGCAACGATCTCGCCGATTTCGCGGCGGTGTCGCGCGGCGTGCAGGGCGAGCGCCACGTGACGCGCTTCCTCGCCGCTTTGGCCAAGGCGACGCGGCCGCTGATTGCCGCCGTGCAGGGCAATGCGGTCGGCATCGGCACCACCATGCTGCTGCATTGCGACCTCGTCTACCTCGCACCGACCGCGCGGCTGATCACGCCGTTCGTCAATCTGGCGCTGGTGCCGGAGGCGGCGTCGACCTATCTGCTGCCGCAGCGCATCGGCTATGCGCGGGCTTATGCGATGTTCGCGCTCGGCGAACCGGTCGAGGCGGAAACGGCGGTCTCGATCGGCCTCGCCAACGCGGTTGTGCCGCTCGCGGAGCTGCGCGCCAAGGCCCGCGCGGCGGCGGACGCGCTGGCGAAGCGGCCGTTCGGCTCGCTCCAGCACACCAAGGCGCTGATGCGCGACCCCGCCAGGATCAGCGCGCAAATGGCGCGCGAGGGCGAGATCTTCCAGGAACGGCTGATGAGTGCGGAAGCGCGCGAGGCCTTCGCCGCCTTTGCCGAGCGCCGCCAGCCCGATTTCTCCAAGATTACCGGCTAGGCCCGGAGCGTGGCCCGCCACGCGTGGGCGGTCCCATTGCTTTGGGGTTGACGGCCTCGCCGGCTTCGAACATCTCCTGTCGGGGCATAGCGCAACCCGGCGAGGCGAGGCATGAGCGACAGTCACACGCTGCGCGGCGACGGAATCGCCGCAACCATTTTGGCGCAGGGCGCCGAATTGTCGTCGCTCGGAAATGCCGACGGGACCGAACTGTTGTGGCAGGCCGGCCCGCAATGGCCACGCCATGCGCCCATCCTGTTCCCGATCGTCGGCCGATTGAAGAACGATACGCTGCGCCACAACGGCAAGACCTATCCGATGACGCAGCACGGCTTTGCGCGCGACCGCCGCTTTGCCTGGGTGGAGCAGGGGCCCCGATCCTGCAAGCTCGCGCTCACCGACGATGCGAAGACGCGTGCGCGCTATCCCTTCGCATTCAGGCTCGAGGTCACCTATGCCGTTGATGGCGCCGCTCTCGATGTCGCCTTCGACATCGTCAACACCGGCGCCGAGACGCTGCCGGCCTCGCTCGGCGGTCATCCCGCCTTCAACTGGCCGCTGCTGCCGGGGTTGGCAAAAGAGGCCTACGCGCTGACCTTCGAGAAGGATGAGCCGGCGCCGATCCGGCGGCTCAAGGACGGGTTGATGAGGCAACAAGCTGAGCCAAGTCCGATCAAGGGCAGGGTGCTCGCATTGTCGGAGCAATTGTTCGACGACGACGCCATGATCCTCGATCAGGTCGCGAGCGCGTCGGTTCGCTTTGCTGCTGCGCAGGGCCCCGCGATCGAGGTGTCGTGGCGCGGCTTTCACGAACTTGGCATCTGGTCGAAGGTCGGCGGCGCGGCGTTCCTCTGCATCGAGCCGTGGCACGGCTTTGCCAGCCCGGTCGAATTCGATGGCGAGTTCGCCGGCAAGCCCGGCCTCATGCACATCGCGCCGGGCGCGCGGCAGTCACTGGGCTATCGCATTCGCGTGAGCTGACGAAGCACAGGTCAATGGGCGCGGGGGCTGAGCGCACTGGTAATCGCGCCGACCGATGGCGGGTTCTCGTTCGCCCAGGCCTCATGCGCGGCCAGGTCGCGGTAATGCTCGGCCATGCGCAGCAGCCGCTCGCGGATGCCGGCATCTTCCTCGCCCTTGGCCTGATCGGTCAATTGTGCGGCGCGTTCGAGAAGCGTTTTCGGATCGATCACGACAAGCTCCAAATCCGGTTTTCGCCAAGCGGACAACTGTTACAGGCAAGCACAGTTCCTGCCATGGTTTGATGACAGCGCATTCAGAGCTGGAACACGCCGAGTCCCGCCATCACATCGCGCTTGGTGCGCTCGGTGATCTCCCGGGCTTTCAGGGTTCCGCGCCTGATCACGTCAGCGACATGGTCGCGATTGCTTGCCAGCTCGGCGCGCCGGGCCCGGATCGGCGCGATCAGGGCTTGCAGGATGTCCTCCAGCCGCCGTTTGACCGCTGCGTCGCCGAGACCGCCGCGCCGATAGCGCGCCTTCAATTCCTCGACCGCGTGGTGATCGTCATCGAACGCGTCGAGATAGCTGAAGACGACATTGCCCTCGATCTTGCCGGGGTCGCCGACGCGCAGATGATCGGGGTCGGTGAACATCGCGCGCACCGCGGCCGAGATGTCACCGGGCGAGGCCGAGAGAGCAATCGCATTGCCGGCGGACTTGCTCATCTTGGCGCGCCCGTCGACGCCCGGCAGCCGTCCCGCGCGCGGTATGATGGCCACCGCCTCCTGCAGGAGCGCACGACCGGCGAGCGCGTTGACGCGCCTGATGATCTCGTTGGTCTGCTCGATCAGGGGAGCCTGGTCCTCGCCGACCGGCACGACGGTGGCCCGAAACGCGGTGATATCGGCGGCCTGCGCCACCGGGTAGCACAGGAAGCCCGCCGGGATGTCGCGTCCGAATCCGCGGGCGCGGATCTCGTCCTTGATGGTGGGATTGCGCTCCAGCCGCGCGACGGTGACGAGGTTGAGATAGAGCAACGACAATTCCGCGAGCGCCGGCAGTTGCGACTGCAGGCAGATCGAGGTTCGTTCGGGATCGATGCCGACGGCGAGATAATCCAGCGCGACCTCGATGACGTTGCCGCGGACCTTGCCGATGTCGTGCGCGTTGTCGGTCAGCGCCTGCATGTCGGCGAGCAGCAGGAACTGCTCATGACTGTCCTGAAACGCGAGGCGGCTTCTGAGCGAGCCGACGTAATGGCCGAGATGCAGCGGCCCGGTGGTGCGGTCGCCGGTGAGGATGATCGGTTTGGTCACGGCTTGTCTCCATTCGGTTGAATGGGGACGCCGCATGCGGGCCGGATGAGGTGAAAGAAAAAGGCCGCCCGATGCGGCGGCCCCGAAATGCATGAACGCGTTCGGCCCGCCTGTCAGTCGGCGAGCCACCAGAAATTGGCGATCAGGATCGAGCGGTTCATGGCGTGAGGCGTAAGGCAATCAAGCGAGCCGGTCAAGCCGGCATAGCCAGGGTGCGTACTCATAAAGTCGGTTGCTGCGAGCCGGCCGCCTGATGTCTGCTTCTGCCCCAACAGCGGCGCGGGAGCGGACATCGCGGCACTTCGCCTTCGGGCCACGACCGGAAATAGCCGAGTGCCCGGCGTTCATGGACGCGGAGTAGCCAAGGTCGATACCGAAACGCTCCTTTATTGCGCGCACTGGACCGACGCGCCGATGCGGTGCGCGTCGGTCAGCGGTGTACTGCGCTCGATCCGGCGATTTGACGGCTGTCGTTGCGCAGCCTGCCGGCGAGCTCTGTAAGTGAGCTTTCCGCTGGTTGCGCGTGGGGTGCCGGGTCAAGATTATCGATGCCGGTCGCCACTACCGAGACGCGGACGATACCCTCCAGGCTTTCATCAAACGATGCGCCAATGATGATGTTGGCGTCCTGGTCGGCCTCGTCGCGAATGCGGGTAGCAGCTTCGTCGACCTCGAATAACATCAGGTCCTTGCCGCCAGTGATGGAAATGATGAGGCCGCTGGCACGCTTGATCGAGGGGTCCTCGATCAATGGATTTGAAATCGCGGCTACGGCGGCGGTGACCACGCGGTTCGCGCCGGAAGCCTCGCCTCTGCCCATCATGGCCTTGCCCTTCTCCCGCATGACGGCGAGAACGTCGGCAAAATCGAGGTTGATCAGGCCTTCCTTGACTATGAGGTCGCTGATGCAGGCCACACCCGAATAAAGCACCTGATCGGCTAACACGAAAGCATTGGAGAACGTGGTTTTTTCGTTGGCCACCCGGAATAGGTTCTGGTTTGGGATGATCAGCAGAGTATCTACCACCTTCAGTAGTTCCGCGATGCCGGCCTCGGCAAGGCGCATGCGGCGCTGGCCCTCGAAGTGGAATGGCTTGGTGACTACACCGATGGTGAGAATGCCAAGCTCGCGCGCGGTCTTGGCGATAATGGGCGCTGCGCCGGTGCCGGTACCGCCGCCCATGCCGGCAGTAACGAACACCATGTGTGCGCCGGTCAAAGAATCGCGGATCGCGTCGATCGTCTCTTCGGCTGCGGCGCGCCCCACTTCAGGATGCGAGCCAGCGCCGAGACCTTCCGTCACCCGCGTGCCCATCTGGATGAGGCGCTCGGCCTTCGACATGGTAAGCGCCTGTGCATCGGTATTGGCGACGATGAAGTCGACGCCTTGCAGCCCGGCCGCGATCATGTTGTTGACTGCATTGCCACCGGCACCGCCGACCCCAAACACGGTAATGCGCGCCTTCATCTCGCAAATATCGGTCATTCTTGCCTCACAATTGCTCTACCGAGCTGGGGACTGAGGGCTATACACCAGGATTTTGCTCCTAAGTGAGCGCGGCAAGCGCAGTCGCTTAGCAAGCGACGAGCGGCCACTGGCGAGATTTTCAGGCGCGCACCTGGCGCGGCATATGTCAGCGTCTTGGCGGACACCGGCTGTTCCTGGACCGAACCGAGCGGCAATCGGCTGATGATGACCAGGCTTGAGGTTAGGCTAGGCCGCGATGGTTAACGAATTCCTAACGGGCGAGCAGCGGTCATAATTCCGCGCCGCCGCGGTGTCCGATTTGGGCCGACAGCAGTCGTTTGCACTTTAGTCGTTGTCGAGCTCTCCGATATGACGCTGGGCATACAGCTCGAGGCCGATCCTCGCGACGAGTTCGATCTGGGTTTCCAGAAAATCGATATGCTCTTCCTCATCGTGCATGAGTTGCTCAAACAGATCCCGTGTCACGTAGTCCTTGACCTGATGGCACTGGGTCGCAGCTTCAGCGTAGAGGGAGTACGCCGACAATTCGGCTTGCAAGTCGCTATCGAGCACGGCCTTCACGGTCTTCCCGATATGGAGGGATTCCAGCGTCTGCATATTGGGAGATCCATCGAGGAAGATGATGCGTTCGATGAGCTTGTCTGCGTGTTGCATTTCTTCAATCGATTCCTTGCGCCACGCCTTGGCCAGCATCTTGTAGCCCCAATTGTCGAGGAGGCGGTAGTGCAGCCAGTACTGGTTCACTGCGGTGAGCTCGTGGCGCAGCGCTTTGTTGAGGTGTTCGATAACGTCTTTATCGCCCTTCATGCTCCCCTCCTTTTCGCGGGTGCCACCGGGATCGATTGGTTTTGCGGGCGCCTGGACTTGATGTTTGGCCGACGCGATGAAGAGCTTAGAGCGTCCGCGCTTTCGGTTCGAGCAGTTTGGGGCATCTACCGCTCGCCGTGAGCGGCGACGCAAGGAAAGGGGCGGGCGGCGCTGACTTGCTTACCGTTCGACGCACATGAGAGGTTAATCTCGGCGCCGCGACTTCAAAAAAGCGTAGGGAGGTAGAACAGGGGAGTTTTGGCCATGATCGAGAGGATAAGCGCGCTCACGCTGGGCACCCATGACATGCCACGAGCTGTCCGATTCTACCGAGCCCTGGGCTTTGAGATCCTGCATGGCGGCGAATGGTCGTCGTTCACCAGCTTTCGAGCAGGTCCGAGCTACCTCAACCTCATCGACCAACCTGCCGAACGACGCTGGTCCTGGTGGGGTCGGGTCATCTTCTACGTCACCGATGTTGACGCACTTTACGAACGCGCGCTCGCGGGGGGTTACCAGCCGGCGACAGTGCCCCGCGATGCCGAATGGGGTGAGCGTTTCTTCCACCTGGCTGACCCCGACGGCCACGAACTCAGTTTCGCTCGGCCTTTGCATCCGGCTTCCGTCCAATAGCGGTTCGAAGCGGCCTGCATTCCAACCGTCGCTGCGAAAGGGTATTGTTCCGACAGACGGCCATCGCCCTGACGTCAGCTTCGGCTCGGGCTATGGCGCGTTCTCTCGTGCAAAGATCAAAGGATGGCAACGAACGGTCGCACCGTCACTGTATTCGGCGGAACGGGGTTTCTCGGTCGCCGCATCGTTCAGCATCTGCGCGATCACGAATTTCCCGTCCGGATCGCGTCAAGGCATCCAGATCGCGGGCGCAGCCAGTTTGGACCGCATGATTCCCAACTTCTGTTCGTCCAGGCCGATATTCACGACGAACGGTCTGTCGCAAATGCGCTTGCCGGCGCTTACGCCGCCGTCAACACCGTCAGCCTTTACGTCGAGCGCGGGCGTGAGACGTTTCATTCCGTTCATGTCGAGTCCGCCCAGCGGGTAGCGGCCCAAGCGCACCGGGCCGGAGTCAAACGACTCGTTCACTTGTCAGGCATCGGCGCCGATGCCGCGTCTCGATCGCGGTACATCCGAGCGCGCGGCGAAGGTGAACTGGTGGTCAGGGCTACGTTTGCCGGCGCGTATATCATCCGACCCGCCGTCATGTTCGGACCGGACGATGCGTTTCTTACGACCATCCTCAACCTTCTCCGGCGGCTGCCGATCTATCCGATGTTCGGCCGCGGCTCGATGAAACTGCAGCCGGCCTATGTGGAAGATGTGGCGGAGGCGACTGTCCGGATCATCCAGCGAGCCGAGACGCAACCGACGATCTTCGAATGCGGCGGCCCTCGCGTTTATTCCTACGAAGAATTGGTCGGAATCATCGCGCATCAGGCCGGTCTTGCGCCCATCCTGGTCCCGATCCCGCTCGCCGTTTGGCACGCCCTGGCATGGGCTTCCGAAATACTCCCGGACCCGATTCTCACGCGCAATCAGGTGGAGCTGATGCAGATCGATACCGTGTCGTCGCCCGGCCTTGCCGAACTTGGGATTTCGCCGCAGCCGGTTGAGGCAATACTCCAAAAGATGCTGTCAACGCGCGGATGACGGGGACTCATCGGTTAGATCCGCTTCAGATAGCTGGTTCGCGCGCTACCACTACGAGACGCGATGGCTTATCCGCCGTTCGACGGCGGCAATATGGCTGTGCGCCGTCGGCAGCTGCAGATAGTTCGGGGGCAACTGACCTTGGGGTCACGAGCCCCGGCTCATGCGATGCACAACAGGAGACCGAGATTCGTTCATGCGGCGGGTGCTTCCGAGGCGGTCTGTTTGATCGTGTTCCTGCCAAGACGCGATTGGGCGTCACCAAGTCCACGTTGAACCGTCATCAATCTGGCGGGGACTAACCATTCAGCGCGGCTGGTCCAACCGCAAGCAGGACAAGACCGCGAAGCCGCCGCAGCCGAATGCCTTATATGGACCCTCTCCATGTCCGACACCCATGTCCGCGATCCCTCGTGGAAAACCGATTTAATCTGGCACTATTTCCACACCGTCACGACGGCGGCCAAGGCACCCGCCGCCTATCGCAAGTTCTACAGCAATCAGGACGCCAGCGACGAATTGGACAGCCGCCATCGCGTCTATGAAATGCTGGTGGATGAACAGCTGCACACCCTTCCCACCCTGGCGGCGACCGCTGACGCGTCGATGGAAAACTACAAGAAGAGCAAGCTGCCGTGGAACCAGAACAATGACGGCTTCCTCAAGGCAGTGAACAATGAATATTGGTGCGGTTCGATCATCAAGATCGTGTTTGTCCGCTATATGGGCTGGAAAATGGCCGAACCGACGGCGCGCGACCAGGTGAGCGCGGGCCGCGATCCCAGCAAAGCGGTAGATTGGACAATCAAGAATCTCGAAAACAAGGTGCCGGTGCGGGCTTCCCTCGGCGGCGCCCATTATGTGGGCATCGTCGGCCACCGCACATCGGGAGCCGACGGCAAGGTCACCGAGTTTCTGTGCCTCGACCCATGGGCCTATGGCATCGACGGGGGCAATCGGGACATGAAATATGCCGGTACAAAGACCGCCTTTCTCGGGATCAGCAAACGCGACGGCGCGATATGGACCTATAGCAACAAGACCGTCGCCTTCGTCGAACGGCCATCCTAGGAAATCATATCCGGCCGGCGGCGCCGGAACGACGCAGACGTTCCGAGGATGTGCGACCAGTCTCTATGCGCTCCGCCTGACCTCAGCAATGATGAGGCTTTCAAGCTGCTTGACGGCTTCCTCTTCAGTAATGCCGCTAACGAGCGCCACTTCTCCGGACAGGCGTTCGACCGCCGCAGCGTACAGCTGTCGTTCGCTGTAGCTCTGCTCGGGATTGACCGCGGGCCGATACAGATCGCGCATGACCTCCGCGATAGCGACAATATTGCCCGAATTGATCTTGCTTTCGTATTCTTGAGCAAGTCGGGACCAATTACCCCGCGCTTTGTGCGGCGCCTGTCCCAGGATTCGTCGCATGTGCTCGATCGAAACGGGATCGGACAGTTGACGCATTCCGGCGTTTGCCGCCTTCCGCGTCGGAACGCGGAGCGTCATCTTGCTCTTCGCGAAATAGACGACAAAGAACTCGAGGCAAGCCCCCGCCACCGTCTGTTCCTCAATCGCTACAATTTGGCCGACGCCGTGCGCAGGGTATACGATCAAGTCCGTTGCCCTAAATCCAAAGCGTGCCTCGCCGCCCTGGCCCTCATCCGTTTTATCGGCGGAGGTCACTGATGCTGAATGTGTGTGGTTCGAATAAGAAGATCTGGTCTGATTATCGAAATTCATTTCGCGACAAGCTCCATAGCTTCTGAAATTGCTCATGCCAATTCCAGCTCTGATCAATCAAGCGTCTGAAACAAACTGCCGGGCTGGAAATGATTCATGTTGCCCGATCTGATCCCTAACCAATAAGCCGCGAGCGCGTGCGCCGCCACGAGAATGACGCCTCCAATTTCCATTCCCTTCAATCGCTGTGGCTTCTTGGCAACGTGTTCCCACTCGGCGAAATCAATCGTTCCGTGCGGATGAAACGAGCATTTGCCAAACCCAAGGGACAGGATACCGGAGCAATCCGTGGAACCGGCAGGGATGCACATGTCTCTGCCGCTGCTGGTCCAGATGCACTCATCTGCAGGCGATGATCTCTCATGCCTCGATCAGTTCACTCATTCGTACCGCAGGCGCGATGATCCCGCGACCGACGCGCTATGACAAGCTCGCCGCCAACTACCTTGCTTTCGTTCAACTCGCATCGATCGGGCTATGGCTGCGCGCTGATGGGGCCGCGTCCTAGTTGAACGCCATGCCGCCGCTCATCGCGATGGTCTGTCCGGTCATGTAGGGATTGTTGACCAGCAGCATCACGGCCTGCGCGACCTCCTCGGCGGTGCCGAAACGGCCCATCGGAATGCGGCTGACGAGCTCGCTCTGTCCCTTCATCATGTCGGTCTCGATCAGCGACGGCGCGACGGCATTGACGGTGATGCCCTCCTTGACGAGGCGTGCGGCGTAGCCGCGGGTCAGGCCCTCCATGGCCGCCTTGGATGCGTTGTAGTGCGGCCCGATCGAGCCGGCGCCGCGCGCAGCGCCGGAGGAGATGTTGACGATGCGGCCCCATTTGCGGGTGCGCATCATCGGCAGCACCGCCTGCGTGCACAGAAACGCCGATTTGAGATTGACCGTGATGGTGCGGTCGAAATCCTCCTCGGTGAGGTCGTCGACACCCCTGACGATGGCGATGCCGGCATTGTTGACGAGGATGTCGACCGGGCCGAGCCCGGATTTGGCGCGCTCGACCAACTTGGCGACGGCGGCAGCTTCCGAGACGTCGGCGGCGATCGCGACGGCGCGGCCGCCGGCGGCAATGATGCCCTTCGCCAGCGTCTCCGCCTCGGCCGAGCGCTCGCGATAATTGATGGCGACGGCGGCGCCGGCATCCGCCAGCATCTTGACGATCGCCGCACCGATGCCGCGCGATCCGCCGGTCACCAGTGCCACATGTCCGTGCAGACTGCTTGTTGTCATCTGGTCATCCTGTTCGACGTATCCGCGCAGGCTCGCAAACGGGGAGGCGCGGCGCAACGAAACTCTGCTCAAATCTGCGTTGCGGGGGTGCCGAGCGACGGAAAACCGGCTTCCCGGGCCGGAATCGGCCTTGCGTCCGGCCCGGGCCGGCGGCAATGGTTGGGACATCACTTCTTGGCCCACCCACGAGAGATCGATGAGCAAACTGATTGTCCGCGCCGGCGAGTTCACCTTTGACGCCCGTTTCGAGGAGCAGCGCGCGCCGAAGACGGTCGCCGCGTTCCGCAAGGCGATGCCATTCGAGAGCCAGGCGATCCATGTACGCTGGAGCGGCGAGGGCGTCTGGATGCCGCTCGGCGATCTCGACTTCGGCGTGTCGTACGAGAACCACACCAGCTATCCGGCGCCGGGCCAGATCATCCTCTATCCCGGTGGCATCAGCGAGACCGAGATTCTGCTCGCCTATGGCGGCGTGCATTTCGCCAGCAAGATGGGCCAGCTCGCCGGCAATCATTTCATCACGCTGACCTCGGGGCTGGAGAACCTCACCGCCTTCGGCAAGACCGTGTTGTGGAAGGGCGCGCAGAACATCCGCTTCGAGGAAATCTGATGTGACCGAGGCCCGCTATCCGCGCGACCTCCGCGGCTACGGCCGCAATCCGCCCGACCCGAAATGGCCCGACGCGGCGCGCATCGCCGTGCAATTCGTGGTCAATTTCGAAGAGGGCGGCGAGAACAACATCCTGCACGGTGATCGCGCCTCGGAAGCGTTCCTGTCCGACGTGCTCGGCGCGCAGCCCTGGGTCGGGCAGCGTCACGCCAATATCGAAACGATGTTCGAATATGGCTCACGCGCCGGCTTCTGGCGGCTGTGGCGGATATTCACCGCGCGGAAGCTGCCGGCCACGGTGTTCGGCGTCGCGATGGCGCTGAAGCGCAATCCGGACGTTGTCGCCGCGATGCAAGAGGCAGGCTGGGACATCGCGAGCCACAGCCTGCGCTGGGTCGAGCACAGAGACATGTCGGAGGACGAGGAGCGCGAGGAGATCGCCCGCGCCGTTGCCGTGCATACCGAGGCGACAGGTGCGCGGCCGCTCGGCTGGTACACCGGCCGCTCCTCGATCAACACGATGCGGCTTTTGATGGAGGCGGGCGGCCTGCGCTATCTCTGCGACTCCTATGCCGACGATCTGCCGTATTGGATCAAGGCTGCCGGCACCGAGCCGCATCTCGTGATCCCCTATACGCTGGATGCCAACGACATGCGCTTCATCAACGCGCAGGGCTTCGGCGGCGGCGAGGAGTTCTACACTTACCTGAAAGACAGTTTCGACGTGCTCTATGCCGAGGGCGCGACCTCGCCGAAGATGATGTCGATCGGTCTGCATTGCCGTGTCGTCGGCCGTCCCGGCCGCGCCGCCGCGCTGATGCGCTTTCTCGACTACATCCAGAAGCACGAGCATGTCTGGGTGCCGACCCGGCTTGCAATCGCCGAGCATTGGCACGCCAATCTGAAGCATCTCGCGGAATACGCGTTCGAGATCGGGTAGGTTTGTCCCGGAGTGACGCGGAGCGCAGCCAGCTTCGTCATTGCAATGGCGGGATCTTGCCGGGATCGCGCGCCACAAACTCCGGTGTCGTCCCTGCGAAAGCAGGGACCCATACGCCGCGGCGGATGTTGTGAACGGGATTCGTCGTTCCAGCGCTGCGCAACAATCAACATTCGTGGTTATGGGTCCCTGCTCCCGTGCGCAATTGCGCACTAGGCAGGGACGACATCTTTGTGTGGCCAGAGCTGTTTGTCATTGCGAGCGAAGCGATGACGCGGATGGTCAATGCCCTGCCATGTGCCGGCCGATCTCGGTGAGGTCGGCCTCGCTGGCGCGGGCCTCATGCACGAACGCGCCGTGGAACATCACGACCAGCCGATCCGACAGCTCCAGCAGCTCATCGAGGTCCTCGCTGACCAACAGCACCGCCGCGCCGCGATTGCGGGCGGCCATGATCTCGGCGTGGATCTGCGCCACCGCCGCGAAGTCGAGTCCGAAGCAGGGATTGGCGGCGATCAGCACCTCGACGTCGCCCGAGAGCTCGCGCGCCAGCACGGCGCGCTGGACATTGCCGCCCGACAGCGCCGCGATTGGCGTCTCCGGCGTGCGGGTCTTGATCTTGTAGCGGTTGATCTTGCGCTCGGCGTCGTTGCGGAAGGCGGCACGGTTCAGCCACCAGCCGCCGCGTGCGAACGGGGCGCGATCGAACTCGCGGAATGCGATGTTGTCGGCGACGCTCATGCCGCCGACGCAAGCGTTCTTCAGCGGCTCTTCCGGCAGCAGCGACATCCTGTGGCGCCGCATCTCCGCGCGGCTCGCCGCATAGCTCTCGCCCTGGACGCGGATCACGCCGCTCTCGGCCTCGCGCTGGCCGGCCAGGACCTCGACGAGCTGGCGCTGGCCGTTGCCGGAGACGCCGGCAATGCCGACGATCTCGCCGCTCTTCACGGTCAGTGACACGCCGTGCACGGCGATCGCCCCGGCATCGTCGAGCGCGGTGAGCTTGTCGAGCTCGAGCCGGGCCGCGCCGGTCTCGCCGGTGCGCGGCGGCTGCACCGTCAGCTGCTCGGCGCCGATCATGGTGCGGGCCATCTCGTCCGGCGTCAGCTCGGCAACCCGGCCGGTGCCGGCAAGCTTGCCGCGGCGCAGGATGGTCACCTCGTCGGCGAAGGCCATCACCTCGCGGAACTTGTGCGTGATCATCAGGATGGTGAGCTCGCCCGCCACCACCATCGCGCGCAGCATGCCGAGCACCTCGTCGGCCTCGCCCGGCGTCAGCACCGAGGTCGGCTCGTCCAGGATCAGGAAGCGCCGCTTCAGATACAGCTGCTTGAGGATCTCGCATTTCTGCCGTTCGCCGGCGGAGATGTCGGAGACCTTTGCGTCGAGCGGCACCTTGAACGGCATCCGCGCCAGGAAGGCCTCGAGCTCCTTCTTCTCCTTGCGCCAGTCGACCACGGCAGGCACGTCGTCGCGCGCCAGCACCAAATTCTCGCCGACCGTCATCGCCGGCACCAAAGTAAAGTGCTGGTAGACCATGCCGAGCCCGAGCGCATGCGCGTCCCTCGGATTGGCGATCGCCTGCTGGCGGCCGCCGACGAGGATGTCGCCTTCGGTGGCGTGGTAATAGCCCATGATGCATTTCACGAGCGTGCTCTTGCCCGCGCCGTTTTCACCAAGCAAGGCGTGGAACGAGCCGGAACGCACCTTGAGCTCGACATTGTCGAGCGCTGTGAAATCGCCGAACCGCATCGTCATGGCGATGGCATCGACGCCGAACGCGCCTGATGGTGCGGGCGGCTCGCCGATGATCATGACAGTGCCCCGATCAGGTCGGCGGATTTGGTCACCGCGCCGAACACGCCGCCCTGCATCTTGATCATCTTCAGTGCATGATCGTGGTTGCTTCGGTCGGTCGCGCCGCAGCAGTCCTCGACCAGCACGCATTCGAAGCCGCGGTCATTGGCCTCGCGCATGGTGGTGTGGACGCAGACATCGGTGGTGATGCCGGTCAGCACGATGTTGTCGATGCCGCGCAGCCGCAGCATCAGCTCGAGGTCGGTGGCGCAGAACGAGCCTTTTCCGGGCTTGTCGATGATGGGCTCGCCCGGCAGCGGCGCGAGGTCGGGAATGATCTCCCAGCCGGGTTCGCCGCGCACCAGGATGCGGCCGCAGGGGCCGGGATCGCCGATGCCGGCGCCGATCTGGCGCGAGCGCCAGCGCTTGTTGGCGGGCAGGTCGGCCAGATCAGGGCGGTGCCCCTCGCGCGTATGGATGATGTGAAAGCCCTGCGCGCGCATCACCGCGAGCAGCTTCCTGATCGGCTCGATCGGCGCGCGGGTCAGCGAGAGGTCGTAGCCCATCTTGTCGACATAGCCGCCGACGCCGCAGAAATCGGTCTGCATATCGATGATGATGAGCGCGGTATTCTGCGGCCGCAGATCGCCATTATAGGGCCAGGCGTAGGGCTCGGACTTGATGAAGCGCTCGGGCATGAAATGATCTTTCGAGATGCTATCGGGTGATGGACAATTCGGCGGGCGCGCCGGTCAGCGTGCGTTTCGGCGAGCAGGTGATGATCATGATCGCCAAGGTCAGGATGTACGGCGCGGCGTTGAACAGATGATAGCCGGAGGTGATACCGACCGATTGCAGCGCGGGCCCGAGCGCGGCCGCGCCGCCGAAGGCGAGCGAGGCCCACAGGCACAGCATCGGGTCCCAGCGCGCGAAGATCACCAGCGCCACCGCCGTGATGCCCTGTCCCGAGGAAAGGCCTTCGTTCCAGCTGCCGGGATAGAACAGCGACAGGAAGGAGCCGCCGATGCCGGCGAGGAAGCCGCCGACCATGGTGGCGCGCAACCTGATCAGCAGAACTGAGTGGCCCATCGCGCGCGCCGCATCGGCGCTCTCGCCGGCGGTGCGGATCAACAGGCCCCAGCGCGTGGTTCGGAAAGCCCAGTAGAGCAGCGGCGCGATCGCGACGCCGATCAGGAACAGCACGTTGATGCGCAGCGCCGCGCGCACCTGCGGCACGTCGCTCCACCAGCCGAAATCGATCGCCGGCAGCCTCGCCGCCGTCGGCTCGATCAGCGGCTTGCCAAGGAAGAACGCGAGGCCCGTGCCGAGCAGCATCAGCGCGATGCCGACCGCGATGTCGTTGACGCGCGGCAGCGAGCAGATCCCGGCATGCAGCGCGCCGAACAGCGCGCCGGTGATTCCGGCCGCGAGCACCCCTAACCACGGCGAGCCCGAGAGATAGGAGATGCCGTAGGCGCTCATCGCGCCCATCACCAGCGTGCCCTCGAGGCCGAGATTGATGCGGCCACTTCGCTCTGTGATGCACTCGCCGAGGCTGACGAACAGGAACGGCGTCGAGACGCGGATGGCGCCGCCGAACACGGCCAGCGGAACGGTCCAGAGCCCGAGCGATGCGTCCGCCATGTCAGGACTTTCCCTTCAGGAAGCCGATGCGCCCATAGAGCGCGTCGCTGGCCAGCACGAACACGAAGATGATGCCTTGCAGCACCAGCACCGAGGCGTCGGGCAGGCCGAGCCGCCGCTGCAACAAGCCGCCGGAAGCCGAGATGCCGCCGAGCAGGATCGCCACTGGAATGATCGCCAGCGGATTCTGCCGCGCCAGGAACGCGACCAGGATGCCGGTGAAGCCGTAGCCCGCCGCGAGGTTGGCGTTGGTGCGGCCCTGCACCGCCGCGACCTCGATCATGCCGGCCAGCCCGGCGCAGCTGCCGGCGAGGAAGCAGACGGTCAGGATCAGCTTGCCGACACTGAGGCCGACGATCTTGGCGGCGCGGATGTTTCCGCCGGCGACGCGCGCCGCGAAGCCGAAGGTGGTGTGATAGATCAGGATGTAGGCGGCAACGGCCGCGACGAGGCCGAACGCCAGGCCCCAATGCACGTCGGTGCCGGGAATGGTGCCGATCATGTTGGCGGCGCCGATCTCGCGCGTCGACGGCTTGTTGAGGCTCGCCGGATCGCGCATCGGGCCCTCGACCAGATGGTTGAGGATCGCGAGCGCGATATAGACCAGCAGCAGGCTCGAGATCGTCTCGTTGACCCCGCGATATTGCCGCAGGCCGCCCGACAGCGTGATCCAGAGGCCGCCGCCGATCATGCCGGCGATCACCATGGCGATCTGCACCACGATCGGCGCCGCGCCTTGCAGCGCCAGCGCGGCCGCGGTTGCCGACAGCGCGCCGATCAGCAGCGCGCCTTCGCCGCCGATGATGACCATGCCGAGCTGCGCCGGCAGCGCCGTGCACAGCGCGGTCATGATCAGCGGTGCGGCGCGGGTCAGCGTGTTCTGCCAGGAGAAGGCGGTGCCGAACGCGCCGTAGTACATGTAGAAATACAGATCGAGCGGGTTCTTGCCGTACAGCGCGACAAAACCGCCGAACACCGCGAGCGCGCCGACCAGCGCCGCGGCCGGGATCAGGATGTATTCGATGCTCGCGCCGTGGCGCTGGAGGAATCCGGGATCGGCGGCCGGAGCGATGCCGGCCGCCTCCACCGATTCCGCCGTTTCCGTCGTCACGCGGTGGCTCCGATCACGCCTTCGACGAGATAGTCCATTTTCTCGAGCTCGGGATCCTGCTGGCCGCGATCGGTGCCGGAAGCGATCACCGTCTTGCCCTTGTTGTCGACGAGCGGGCCCTTGAAGATCGTAAACTCGCCGGTCATGAACTTGGCCTTGACGTCGTCGGCATGCTTGCGCGCCTCGGCGGACACCATCTCGCCATAGGGCGACACCTTGACGATCTCTTCCTTGAGGCCGCCGCGATAGAAGTTCGGGATCGCTTCGCCGGCGGTGATCATCTTGACGAATTTCGGGTAGAGGGCCTCCCAATTCCACTCGGCGCCGGTGAGATAGGCCTTCGGCGCCAGCGGCGACTGGTTGACGTGATAGCCGCAGACGAAAGCGCCGCGGCGCGCGGCGTTCTCGACCATCGTCTTCGGTCCGTCGACATGGCAGGTCAGCACGTCGACGCCCTGGTCGATCAGGCTGTTGGTCGCCTCGGCTTCCTTGACCGGCATCGACCAGTCGCCGGTGAAGATCACCTGCGTGGTCGCCTTCGGATTGGCGAGCCGGGCGCCGAGCGTGAATGCGTTGATGTTGCGCAGCACCTGCGGGATCGGCTTGGCGGCGACGAAGCCGAGTTTGCCGCTCTTGGTCGAATAGCCGGCGACGATGCCGGAGATGTATTGCGCTTCGTCGATATAGCCGAAATAGCTGCCGGCGTTCTTCGGGTCCTTGTCGGACCACAGCCCGCCGCAATGCTCGAAATGCAGTTTTGGAAACTTGCCCGCCATCTTGAGGACGTGCGGGTTGTAGTAGCCGAACGAGGTCGGGAACATGAGCGTGGCGCCGTCGAGATTGATCATGGACTCGATGGTCTTCTCGACTGCATCGGTCTCCGGCACCTTTTCTTCCTCGACGACCTTGATGCCGGGAAGCTTCTTCACCGCCGCGGCTCCTTGCGCGTGCGCCTGGTTGTAGCCGTAGTCGTCGCGCGACCCGACATAGATGAAGCCGATCGTGGTTTCGGCTGCCGCCGCGCCACGAATGCCAAGCGTGCCGCCGAGCGCCAGTGCGGCGCTCCCCTGCAATAAATGCCTTCTTGAAATCCTGCCAAAATCCATCGCCTGCTCCCTCCGGCGGGTCCGGCCCGCCTGTCCTTGTCGCAGCCGCCCGACGGCGGAGCTTGAGGGAAGTGTCGCAAGCTTCATGCCAGAGCATGTTTGGCGATCATTCCTCCGTAAGTAGCTGAATGTACGTGGGAATGATGATCGGCCCCGGAACGCTCGGAAGCTGATTGAGATAGATTTGCCTATTTTATGAGCGATCGATCGCTGTTGTATGCAATGCCGTTAAGCAGTCGCTAACCGCCGGACAGCCGGTGCGAGCCCGGTCGGGGCCTGCGCGCGACGCGCCATTTGCCGGCTGGTGAATCGGATCGGGCCTGCTACGAGTGAAGCGGGCTCCGGCGGCCGCGTTGGACTGATGGGAAACAGCATGAGCGAGACAAAACCGTCCTCGAAACCGTCTTCCGTTGGCGACGAGATCGTGGCGCGGATCAATCAGCTCGCGACGATCTCCGAGACGCCGGAGCATCTGGCGCGAGTCTTCCTCACCGACGAGCACCGCAAGGCGGCCGATCTCATCCTGTCCTGGATGCGCGAGGCCGGCATGAGCGCGCATCTCGACGCCATCGGCAATGTCTGCGGCCGCTACGAGGGCGAGCGGCCGGGCCTGCCGGCGCTGATGCTCGGCTCGCACTACGACACCGTGCGCGACGCCGGCAGATGGGATGGCCCGCTTGGCGTCATCTCCGCAATCGCCTGCGTCGCCGATCTGAACCGGCGCGGCAGGCGACTGCCGTTCGCGATCGAGATCGTGGGCTTTGCGGACGAGGAGGGCGTGCGCTTCGCCTCGACCCTGCTCGGCAGCCGCGCAGTCGCCGGCACCTTCGACGAGAGCGTGCTCACCACGCGCGATCGCGCCGGCACGTCGATGCGCGACGCGCTGATCCAGTTCGGGCTCGATCCCGATCATATCGGCAGGGCGGCGCGCGCCCGCCGCGAGCTGCTCGGCTATGTCGAGCTGCACATCGAGCAGGGCCCCGTGCTGGAAGAGAAGGCGCTGCCGGTCGGCGTCGTCACCGCGATTTCGGGTGCGACCCGGCTGGCTGCCAGCCTCACCGGCGTCGCCGGCCATGCCGGCACGGTGCCGATGAAGCTGCGGCGCGATGCGCTGGCGGGCGCTGCCGAATGCATCGTTGCGATCGAACAGTTTTGCCAGTCCGACGAACAAGGCCTCGTCGGCACCGTCGGCTATGTCAACGCGATGCCGGGCGCCACCAATGTGATCCCGGGCAAGGTGTCGTTCACCATGGACATCCGCTCGCAGAACGACATGCATCGCAAGCGCGCCGTCGCCGACATCGTGCGGCAGATCGAGGCGATCGCAAAACGTCGCGACCTCGCCTTGCAGATCGATGTCACCCACGAGAACCGCAGCGTGCCCTGCGCGCCGTGGCTCAAGACGCAGATCGCCGAGGCCGTCGCGGCCGAGGGCCATGCCGCGTTCGAGCTGCCGAGCGGGGCCGGGCATGACGGCATGGCGATGGTCGATGTCGCCGATATCGGCATGATCTTCGTGCGCTGCCGCGGCGGGATCAGCCACAATCCGGCCGAGCATGTCGAGCTCGCCGATGCCGACACCGGCGCGCGGGTGCTGCTGCGCTTCGTCGAGAATTTTCGTCCGCACGGTGCAGTGAATAGCTAAAATTGCGCGTTTCGCAGGCCTTCGCTGAGGAGCGCTTGCTGTCCACGTTGCGTCAGCACGCCGCAGGCACCGGTCCCGGGGCCGCTGCCGGCCCCGCCCCGTCGAGTCCAGACAGATCAGACCACCGTTTCCGGCTCAGCTGGACTATTTGCGGGCCGGGCGTGAAGCGCTAGACTTGGTGCAACGGGGGGTAGTGGACATGAGGTCGTCCGTCGTCCAGGACGTTCAGTTCCCAAAGCAACCGGCGCTGCAGCTGATCTACGACACTGCGCCGATCGGTCTTGCCTACCTCTCTCCCGATTGCCGTTACCTTCAGATCAACCAGCGTCTCACCGAGATCTGCGGCATTTCGGTCGAAGGCCACCTCGGGCGTACGGTGCACGATTGCGTGCCCGCGCTGGCTTCGGCGGTCGAAGGTATCGTCCGGTCGATCATGGAGACCGGAGAGCCCGTGACCGACGTGGAGGTTTACGGCCAGCGCCCGGGCCACAATGACGAGCGATGCTGGATCACGCATTGGCATCCGCAGCGCGAACCGAACGGGAGCATCGTCGGCGTCAACGTTGCGGCCGAAGAGATCACCGATCGCAAGCGCAGCGAACGCGAGATCCGCGCCGCGCGCGATGCTGCCGAGAAGGCGTTGCACCATCTGCAGGAGACCCAGGCGTCGCTGATCGAGGCGGAAAAGCTCGCGGCGCTGGGCCGGCTGGTGGCCGGCGTCGCGCACGAGATCAACAGTCCGGTCGGCACCAGTCTCACCGTTGCGTCAGTGCTGGAGCAGAAATGCGCCGACTTCGCTGCCGAGGCCGCGCGCGGCAAGCTGAAGCGCTCCAGCCTGAGCGATTTCATCGAGGTCGTCGAAAGCGCCTCGTCGCTGCTTGTCGGCAACCTCAAGCGCGCGGCGGACCTGGTGCAATCGTTCAAGCAGGTGGCCGTCGATCGCAGCTATTTCGACCGCAGCCAGTTCGATCTCGCCGCGGTGACCGAGCAGGTTCTCTCGAACCTGCGTCCGGCCTTGCCGAAGAACAACCTGGCGCTCGAGGTCGATTGCCCGCCCGGTCTTGCCATGAACAGCTATCCCGGCCCCTACGGCCAGGTGCTGACCAACCTGTTCGTCAATTCGGTGGCGCACGCCTTTCCGGATGGCAAGGGCGGCGTGATCACGATCCGGCTGCGCGCGTCAGGCGCGGACCAGGTCGAGATCCTGTTCGCCGACAACGGTTGCGGGATGGACGACGACGTGCTGCGGCAGGCCTTCGATCCCTTCTTCACCACGCGCCGCGACATCGGCCGCATCGGGCTCGGTCTCCACATCATTCATAACATCGTCACGAACCGGCTGGGCGGAGAGCTCCATCTCGACAGCGCCCCGGGCATGGGGACACGCATGCGGATCACGCTGCCACGCGTGGCGCCGCGGCGCGTGACCGATAGTTGATGGCTGAAGGGGACGCCGAGAAGGAAATGCTCCCCGGCCTTCAGACCGGAAAACGTCCTTCCAAGCAACCGCCGCAAAAGGCATTCCACTACCCTTGCTTCCGCCCCCGTCGTCGCGACATTCTCAGGGTATTCCTGATGGTCACGACGATGAGCCAATCCGCATTCGATCCCTTCGGCGAGCCGGTCCCCGCGGTCGATCCTTCGATCGCGAGCGAGGGCGTGTCGAAATGGCTGAAGACCGCGGGCACCAGCGTGTTCTGGGTGCTGGTGGTCGGCATCGTGCTGGCGCGGGCCGTCTATTTCGAGCCCGGCGTGTTCAGCTTCGAGCATGCCGTTGCCTGGGCGCAGGGTCTGTTCGCCGCGCTCTAGCCGCAGGCCCGCGCGGCGCCGTTTTCGCGGTCCGTGCTTCCCGAATGATCCCCTCGAACGCCACCGCCGCCGGCACGTCCAGCCGGCCGGGCGATTTCAGTTGCCACAGCGTGCGCTCGATATGGACGCCCTTGATCGGGATCACCTTCAGCTTTCCGAGCTTCACCTGATCGTCGATCGTCGCGATCGACACGATGGCGACGCCGACACCCGATGCCACCGCCTGCTTGATCGCCTCGGTGCTGCCGATCTCGAGCGTCCGCTGCGGTTCGACTTGGTGCGCGGCCAGCGCCTGCGCGACCACCTCGCGGGTGCCTGAGCCGGGTTCCCGGACGATCAGGATCTCGTCGTTCAGCGACCGGATGTCGATCGGCCCCTGGACCGCTGCGAAGCGATGACCCGGACCCGCGATCAGCGCCATCACGTCGGTACGCCAGGCTTCGCTGACCAAATTCTCGTCCTCGACCGGTCCCTCGACCAGCGCGATCTCGATCTCGTGTCCCAGCATCAGCGCGGCGATATCGCTGGTGTTGGCGCTCACGACGTGCAGATCGATGCCGGGAAAGGCACGGTGGAACACGCCGAGATATTCCGGGATCATGTAGGTCGCGATCGTGGTGCTGGCACCGATCCGCAGCGACCCGCTGTCGAGATTGCGCAGCGCCTGCAATTCGTCCTCGGCGGCGCGTT
Source organism: Bradyrhizobium ferriligni (assembly GCF_056837965.1). Taxonomy (NCBI): domain Bacteria; kingdom Pseudomonadati; phylum Pseudomonadota; class Alphaproteobacteria; order Hyphomicrobiales; family Nitrobacteraceae; genus Bradyrhizobium; species Bradyrhizobium ferriligni. Next base: position 21,410 of record NZ_JBXEJO010000070.1, on the reverse strand, counting down.
CGGCCGCAAACAGCGTCTCGGCATGCCGCGCCAGCGCCGCGCCCTCCCGGGTCGGCCGCACTCCCTTCGGCGTGCGGTCCAGCAGCCGGCAGCCGACCTGCAGCTCGAAATCCCGCACGCCCTTGGAGATCGCCGGCTGGCTGATGTGCAGGAGGTCGGCGGCGCGGGAGAAACTTCCGGTTCTCGCCACGGCCGCGAACAGGCGGAGCAGATGCAGGTTGAGGGACATAACTTCTCTCTATCGGGGCAGTCCGAAAATATATTAGCCAAGAGGGGTGCCATGGCGCATAAAATCTTCTCCGAAAAGAGGATTTTGTGCCGGAACAAGAACAAGACCAGGGGCAGAAGCAGGGGGCGCTGAGGCGCATATTCCAGCTCATTCCGGGGATTCTGCTCTGCGGGGTCGTCACGGTCATCTCGCTCGGCATCCAGGCCGCCGAGGAGCGCGTTTTCGACCACCCCTATATCGAGGCCCTCGTCGTCGCGATCCTGCTCGGCATGGCGGTGCGCACCGCCTGGGAGCCGTCGGAGCGCTGGCGCTCGGGCATTGCCTTCAGCGCCAAGCAGCTGCTCGAGGTCGCGGTGATGCTGCTCGGCGCCTCCATCAGCTTTGCCGCGATCGTGGCCTCGGGCGGGCTGCTGATCGGCGCCATCGCCGTGACCGTCGTGATCATGCTGGCGGTGAGCTATGGCCTCAGCCGGATGCTGGGGCTCAAGACCAAGCTCGCGATCCTGATCGCCTGCGGCAACTCGATCTGCGGTAACTCGGCGATCGCGGCGGTGGCGCCGGTGATCGAGGCCGATGGCGACGACATCGCCTCGTCGATCTCGTTCACCGCCATTCTCGGCGTGCTGATGGTGCTCGGCCTGCCGCTGCTGATTCCGCTGCTCAAGCTGACGGCGACGCAATACGGCATCCTCGCCGGCCTCACCGTCTATGCCGTGCCGCAGGTGCTGGCGGCGACCGTGCCGGCCGGCATCGTCTCGACCCAGATCGGCACGCTGGTCAAGCTGGTGCGGGTGTTGATGCTGGGCCCGATCGTGATCGGCCTCTCGCTGCTGGTGGCGCGGCGGCGCAAGGCCGGCGCCGCCAGGGAGGGCACTTCGAAGACCGCCTCGATCAGCCCGTTCAAGCTGGTGCCCTGGTTTATCATCGGCTTCCTGGTGCTGGCCGCGCTGCGCTCGTTCCAGCTCGTGCCTGACATCGCGATCGCGCCGGTGACCAAGACGGCGGCGATCCTCACCGTCGTCTCGATGGCAGCGCTCGGGCTCGGCGTCGATGTGCGGGTGCTCTCGACCGTCGGCGGCCGCGTGACGGCCGCCGTCACGCTGTCGCTGATGCTGCTGCTGGGCTTGAGCATCGGCCTCGTGCACTTCTTCAAGTAGAGCATGATCCGGAAAAGTGTGGAGCGGTTTTCCGAAGAGATGATGCTCACATCAAAGGGCCGGCTACTCGGCGGCCTTCGCGGTCTTGCCGAACATCCGTGTCGGTGCGGGAAAGCCGCAGGACGTGCCGTCGGTGATCTTGACCTGATCTTCCCAGGGCAGGCGGAAGCGGCCGGACACCATGTCCTGCATGAACGTGTAGGGGCAATCCATCGCGCCGCCTTTCACCGCGACATAGCCGCGGTGCCAGAGCTGATAGATGTTGTTCTCGACGCCCCAGTTGATCCGCGCCTCGCGCACGAGGTCGGGCCGCACCTCGGCGGTGATGATCTCGTCGGCCCGTCCCGTGGTGCCGTGCGCGATGATGCTGCCGTCGAAGTTGACGATCATGCCTTCGCCCATCGAGTCGAACGAGCCATCCGAGCCGCACATGCAGACATTGGCCGTGACCATCAGGTTCTGGAACGCATTGGCCTGGTTGGTGAAGCGCCAGCTGTCGCGGATCGGCGCGGTGTAGCCTGCGGTGCGGATCATGATCTCCGCGCCCTTGTAGGCGCATTCCCGCGCCATTTCCGGGAACATGCCGTCATGGCAGATGATCAGCGCGATCTTGGCGCCTTTCGGTCCATCGATCACGGGAATGCCGATGTTGCCCGGCTCCCACGGCTCGACCGGAATCCAGGGATGGAATTTGCGGTAGTACAGCTTGATATCGCCGTGATCGTCGATGATCAGCCCTGAATTATAGGGGTTGCCGTGCGGGTTGAACTCCATGATGGAGAAGCAGCCCCAGATCTTGTTCTCAATGCAGGCCCGCTTGAAAGCCGCGACTTCAGGCCCGTCGAGCCGGCACATGATCTCCGGATTGGTATCCATCGAGAGGCCGTGCAGCGAGTATTCGGGGAACACGACAAGGTCCATGGTTCCGAGGTTGCGCCGCGCCTTGCCGACCATCCATACGATGCGCTCCGTCTGCCGTGCCAGGTCGGACCTTGTCGCAACCACAGGCAACTGCAGCTGCACCAGTCCGATCACCACGCCATTGGGTGACTTGTTGAGACCGCCAAGTCCATTCATGCCTGTCCTCCCGCCTGTCTGAAATGGGCTGTCATTTCGCGAACGATGATGTTCGTTCGGTCGGGCTCCCAGCTAGCAACGATCATGCCAGCAAGATCGCAGAATGCGCAAATGCAGCGTACGGTCACATGCTGATCGGGATCGCCGCGATGCGCCGCATCATTGCGCAATGGCACGCGGTTTGCTTAATAAAAAGCAGGTTTTCTCGCATTCGGGGCATGCGTCATGGCGAATTCAAGCGGGACGATCGCGGCGGAGCCGGCGCCGATCACGCTCGACTGGAGCAGGACCGCGCTCGTCATCATCGACATGCAGCGCGATTTCATGGAGCCCGGCGGTTTCGGCGAGACGCTCGGCAATGACGTCAGCCGGCTCGCCCGCGCGGTGAAGCCGATCGCCGCGGTGCTCGCCGCCGTGCGCGACGCCGGGCTGCTCGTGGTCCATACCCGGGAGGGCCATCTGCCCGATCTCTCCGACGCGCCGCCAGCGAAGGTCGAGCGCGGCGCGCCGTCGCTTCGGATCGGCGATCCCGGACCGATGGGACGAATCCTGATCCGCGGCGAGGCCGGCCACGACATCATCCCCGAGCTCTATCCGCAGGGCAGCGAGATCGTGATCGACAAGCCCGGCAAGGGCGCGTTCTACGCCACCGAATTCGGCGACATCCTGCAGAAATACGGCATCGAGAATCTGCTGGTCTGCGGCGTCACCACCGAGGTCTGCGTCAACACCACGGTGCGCGAGGCCAACGACCGCGGCTACCGTTGCGTCGTGATCTCAGACGGCTGCGCGTCCTACTTCCCGGAATTCCACGAGATGGGCCTGAAGATGATCAAGGCCCAGGGCGGCATCTTCGGCTGGGTCACCGATTCAGCCGCGGTGCTGGAGGCGCTCGCTGCGTAGAGCATGCGACCGCGAAGGCACCGGGCTCCCTCTCACGCGTGTGGGAAAGAGAAGACTCCGTAGCCCGGATGCAGCGAAGCGAAATCCGGGACCGGTCTTCACGCAGGCCCAGAATCCCGGATTACGCTGCGCTTCATCCGGGCTACAAGGCTTACTCAGGGGCGAAGCAGACACGCGACCCGACGTCAGGGATATCGCCTTTGTGACCCAAAGCGGACTCTGGCGAGCACAACAAGCTTGACGCTATGGCCGTGCATCGCGTTTATCCTGCACATGAGCACGATCAAAGCAGTCTGCGTCTATTGCGGCTCCTCGCCTGGTCACGACGTTGCCTATGTCGAGGCAGGCGAACGATTGGGACACGCTCTTGCAGCATCGGGATTAACGCTGATCTACGGCGGCGGAACCCATGGTGTGATGGGCGCGGTCGCTCGCGGCACACTGAACAACGGCGGCAAGGTCGGCGCCATCATTCCGAGATTTCTCACGAACTGGGAAACGACGACTGATGCGCTCAAGATGTTCGAAGACTTGACGATCACAGACACCATGCACGAGCGCAAACACAGAATGTTCGAGCGTTCTGATGCCTTCGTGGCACTTCCGGGTGGCATCGGTACCGTCGAAGAAATCGTGGAAATCATGACTTGGGCCCAGCTTGGGCAGCACCGTAAGCCGATGGTCCTGGTGAACATCAAAGGTTTTTGGGCGCCGATGATGGCAATGCTGGACCACATACGCAGCGCAGGTTTCCTTCATAGGGACCACCTGCTTCAACCCATTATCGTTGATCATGCCGAGGACGTAATCCCCGCGATTGTCGCGGCCGCTGCCAAAGATAGCGCGTCCGAAGTTGGTGGTTCGTCGATCATCGACAAGATGTAGATTTCAGTGTCCTCAGACGTAATGGAGCCGGGTGCCGTCGGCTTCTGCTATTGGCCGCAGCCGACATGACCGAGCGCGTGTCGTTTGTCCGCTTCTGACGGTAACGCAGGCGTCATTCGGCGGGCGGATTGACGGGTACGCGCTCTAGCCGCCTTTCACCGCGCCCGCGGTGAGCCCGGCGACGATCTGCCGCTGCGCCATCACGGTGAGCAGCAGCACCGGCGCGGTCACGATCAATGCGGCGGCGGCGAGCGGGCCCCAGCTCAGCTGGTCGAACGAGATCATGTTGTAGACCGCGACCGGCAGCGTGCGGGTCTCGCGCCCGGCCAGCACGATGCCGAACACGAAATTGTTCCAGGAGAAGATCACCGCGAGGATGAAGGCGACCGCGAGGCCGGGCTTGGCGATCGGCAGCGCGACATGGCGGAACACCTGCCAGCGCGTCGCGCCGTCGATCAGCGCGGCTTCCTCCAGCTCCAGCGGCGTGGTCTCGAAATAGCCGATCATGATCCAGATCACGATCGGCACTGTGACCACGAGGTGGATGATGATCTGCGGCACCAGCGTGCCGAGCAGGCCGAGCCACTGGAACAGCAGGAACAACGGGATCAGGTAGGACAGGCCGGGCGTGATGCGCGCGATCAGGATCACGATCGCCGATTTATGCGCGGCCATCCGTGCAATGCCGTAGCCGGCGGGCACGCCGACCAGCATCGCAAGGCCCGTGGCGCAGCCGGTGACCACAAGGCTGTTGCTGAAATAGGTCAGGAAGCGGTTGGAGGCGAACACGTCGGCATAGTTCTTCCAGGCGATGTGCTCCGGAAAGAACACCGGCGGGTAGGAGGCGTTGTCGATCTCGAATTTGAGCGACAGCGAGGCCATCCAGAGGAAGAACAGGATCGCCGGCGAGACGATGACGAACACCGACAGCCACAGTCCGATCCGTCCGAGAATCTGACGCGGGTTCATGCCTCGCCCCCGAGCTCCGAGGTCCACAGCAGGCGCTTGCGCAAGTAAAGCAGCAGCGCGGCGAGCGCCACGATCAGGAGGAAGAACACCACCGCGATCGCCGAGCCGTAGCCGAGGTCGTAATAGACGAAGGCCACGCTGTAGAGATAGACGTTGATGGTCTCCGACGCCGAGCCCGGTCCTCCTTGCGTGATCGCGAAGATGATGTCGAAGCTCTTCACCGCATCGATCATCCGGATCATGCCGGCGATGAACAGGAACGGCATGATCAAGGGGAGCGTGATGAAGCGGAACACCTGCCAGAAATTGGCACCGTCGATCTGCGCGCTCTCATAGGGTTCGGTCGGGATCGCGGCGAGGCCGCCGAGCACGATCAGCATCACCAGCGGCGTCCATTGCCAGGTCTCGACCAGCACCAGCGAGGGGATCACCGTCGCGGGGTTGAACACCCAGAGCTGCGGCGGCAGCCCGACCAGCGACAGCAGATAGTTCAAGACGCCGAGCTGCGGGTGGAACATCATGGTCCACACCAGCGCGATCGCCACCGGGGTCGCCATCATCGGCATGATGAAGATGCCGCGCAGGAAGCCGCGTGCCGCGAATTTCTGATGGAACACCACCGCCGCCAGCGTGCCGAACACCAGCGGCAGTACGACCGACAGCGCCGTGTAGGACAGCGTGTGCCCGACCGCCTCGACGAAGCGCGGATCGGTCGGCAGCCGCAAATAGTTGGCGAGGCCGACGAACACGGTCGGCGAGCCGACCTTCCATTCCTGCAGGCTCATCCAGATCGTGAACACCCACGGAAAGATGATCACCGCCAGCACCACGACCAGCGCCGGGATCACGAACGGCCAATAGGACGGCGGACGCCATTCACGCGCCGGGGCGGCCTCTCCAGAGCCTGCGGCTCTGGACTCTTGCTTTGACGCGTTTTCTTCACGCGAACCGGTACCCACTTCGCTTGAAAACGCTTTGCTGGCCGCCGCCGGCTCAGTCTGTGTCACCACGCTCACGCTTTTTCGCTACGCTCCAGGATCGGGCGGAATTGCTCGTGCGCCTTCTTCAGCTCGGTGGCGGGATCGGCGCCCGACAGCGTCGCGGTCAGCGCCGCACCGACGATGTCGCGGAATTCGGCGACCGGGATGATGACGGGCAGGCCGAGCTTCGAGATCTTGGCGGAATCAACCACCGACTGCAGCCATTCCTTGGTCTTCACGCCCTTGGCGACCTCGGCATCGTCGACGATGGAGTTGCGGAACGGCACGCCGCCGCCGGCCTGCAGCAGGCGCGCGCCCTGGCCGCGCGAGACCACCCATTGGCAGAGCAGATAGGCGGCTTCCTTGTTCTTGCTCGCGGCGGCGATGCCGACGCCGTCGCCATAGGTCGAGGAGAACTTGCCCTTGGGGCCGGCGGGCACCAGCGTGTAGCCGACCTTGCCGACGACGCGCGAGGCGGCGGGGTCTTCCAGCGGTGGCGCCCAGCCGTCGGCGTCGATCCACATCGCCGAGCGGCCTTGCGTGAAGGAGGCCATCGACTCCATCCAGTTGAAGCCGGCGACGCCGGGAGGCGCGCATTTTGTCAGCAGGCGCTGATAGAGCTTGGTGGCCTCGATCGCCTCGGGGCCGTCGGTCAGGATGTTGCCCTTGGCATCGAGGAACTCGCCGCCATAGTTCAGATAGAAGTTGGTCCACATCGCCATGTTGGCGTTGCGCAGGCCGCGGCCGACAAAGCCGTAGATGCCTTCCTTCGGATCGGTCAGCTTCTCGGCCGCGATTGCCATCTCCTCCAGCGTCTTCGGGACCTCGACGCCCTTCTTCTGGAACAGCTCCTTGTTGTAGTAGAGGATGAAATAGTCGACCGACCACGGCAGCGACAGCATCTGGCCCTTGTCGTTGCGCGCATATTGAAGGCCGGCCGCCGAGAAATCGCTCTCGACGAGGTCCGGCGGCGTCATGCTCGGATCCTTGAGGTAGCCCGACATGTCGGCGAGCCAGCCGGCCTTCTCGAACTGCCGCTTCTGCACGTGATAGCTCAGATGCACGACGTCGAAGCTCGGCTTGCCCGAGGACAGCTCGATCACGCATTTCTGGCGCTGCTGCTGCTCGGGAATCTGCTCCGACTCGACCTTGATGCCGGTGAGCTCGGTAAATTCCTTGATGTATTTCTGCAGATTGTCGCCGCGCGGCCCCTTGGCGAGGATCACCTCGAGTGTGGTGCCGGAATATTTCTTCCAGTTGATGTCGGCGCGGGCTGGAAATCTGGTCAGTCCAACCGCGCCGGCGGCCGCGGTGCCGGCCAGCATCTGCCGGCGCGAGATCAGGTGATGCGACATGTTTCTCTCCCTGGACGGTTCTTGTTTGGGAGAGATACTAGCGCCTCAACTTTCTGTGCCTAGTCCCACATGCGCGGCGCCGTTGCATAACGCTGCGCCGCGCATGGTATGGCAGCTATGCCTTGACGAAAGCGAGCAGGGTGCCGTTGCCGGAAGCCGGCGGCACGGTGATGCTGTTGCCGCTCTTCACGCCGGCTGAGCCCAGCGCTTTCTCGGTCGCGGCAAGGTCGGCCGCGATCACGAGGCCGGCGCCGCCGCGGTCGGACAGGCCATCCAGCGATACGCCGGGATAACGCTTGCCGAGCTGATCCCTGGTCAGGAACACGAAGTCGGCGCGGTCGCCGCCGGACGGCACCGCAACCGCACCGTCGGCGTCGTTCCTGACGGCGACGTCGATCATCCTGGAGAGATGCGCGGCATCGGCTGCGGGATCGGGCGAGACGATCAGCACCTGCTTGAGGCGTTTTGCCCCATTGGCGTGCTTCATCAATTCGGGAATCCACACCGTCTCGCGGGTCTTGTGCTGGCAGGCGAAGATGCGGACGCCGCCGGGCGCCTCCGCGGTCGGCCACTGGAAGGTGCGGAATTTCGCCGCGGAGACGGTGCCATCAGGCAAGGTCACCGGGCGTTCGAAATCGGTCGGCCCGATCGGCGCATAGCCGCGCGCGCGAATCTCCTCGGCGCCAGCAGCGGAATCCACCGCGGTGAACGCAATGCGTTCGATGCCTTCGCCGCGCTTCTCGAGGAAGGCGCGCGCCGGCGCATTGTGTTCGGTCGGCGTCAGCACGCCGAGCAATTCCATGTAGTCGGGGTCGAACATGATGGTGTAATTGCCCGATCCCATATGCGCGCTATGGGTGCCGCGCGGCGACACGGTGAAGCCGAGCCGCTTGTAGTTCTCGGCGGCCTTGTCGAGGTCCTTCACCATGACCACGGCGTGATCGATTCCGATGACGTTCTTGAGTGCCACTTGTTGTCTTCCCGGCTGGAATAGGAGAGTAGAGTTAGCTAACCAGAATGACCGGGCGCCCGCAAGAAAGGATCATGATGAACAGCAATGCCGTGCGCTGGCCCAATTCGCTCTGGGCAGCAGTGACGCCCTCCGGCCCTGATTGTCCCGAGCTGACCGGCGCGCAGCAGGCCGATGTCGTCGTCATCGGCGGCGGTTTCACTGGCTTGTCGACCGCACTGCATCTGCGCGAGGCCAATGTCGACGTCGCGATCGTCGAGGCCGCCGAACCGGGCTGGGGCGCCTCGGGGCGCAACAACGGCCAGGTGATCCCGACGCTGTCGCGTCCCGATCCCGACGACATCATCGCGAGACACGGCGCGGCCGGCGAGCGCTTCGTCGCGATGCTGCGCGACAGTGCCGCTGATCTGTTCGACGTCGTCAAACGCTACAACATCGAGGCCGAGCAGGAGCAGGCCGGCTGGGTGCAGCCGGTGCACTCGCCGGGTCGCATCAAGATCGCGGAGCGGCGGGTGCAGCAATGGTCGAAATTCGGCGCGCCTGTCGAGTTGCTGTCGCGCGATCAGACCCGCGACATGCTCGGTTCGGATGCCTGGTACGGCGGCTTCTGGAACAGGACCGGCGGTCACGTCAATCCGCTGGCGCTGGCGCGGGGCCTTGCGCGCACCGTGCTCGGCCTCGGTGCGCGGATCTATGCCCGCTCGCCGGCACTCAGTTTCGAGCGCCGCGGCGATCGCTGGGTGGTGAAGACGGAGAAGGGTGAAATCTCCGGCCGCGCGCTGGTGGTCGCGACCAATGCCTATAGCGGCGAGTTCGCGAAATCGCTGGTGCCGGAGATCGCAACCGAGGTGATGCCGGTGCTGTCGTGGCAGATGGCGACGCAGCCGCTGTCGGACAATGTCCGCAAGACCATCATCCCCGCCCGGCAAGCGATGTCGGACACCCATGGCGAACTGTATTTCGCGCGTTACGACGCCCGCAATCGCCTCGTCACCGGCGGCGCCGTGCTCGGCCCCGGCGACAAGACCGGGCGGCTGAAGGCACGGGTGACCGAGCGGTTGCAGCGCCTGTGGCCGCAGATCGGCGACGTCTCCTTCGACTTTGTCTGGAACGGCTATGTCGGGATGACCGCGGATTTCCTGCCGCGCATGCACCGGCTGGGTCCGAACGCCTATGGCTGGACCGGCTGCAACGGCCGCGCGGTCGCATTGACGATCCCGCTCGGCCGCGAATTGGCACGCGCGGCCCAGGGCGTCCCGGAAAGCGAGCTGGCGCTGCCGTTCTCCGAGCCGGTGCAGTACATGGCGCATGGATTGCTGCGCAAGCTCGCGCCCTGGATGCTGGTGCTCTACCGGCGCCGCGATGCACAGGAACTGGTCAAGGGCGATCGTTTCGAGCTGCTGCGATGGGCGGAGTATTTCCTCGCCTCGCGCCGTTCACGGTAAGCGCGGAGCAACGTCGCGCCACGCACGCGAGATAATGGGCATGGAGGGGCAAGCCGCCTGAGGCGGGGACTGGTCGGAGAACGTCGCTGGAAGAGTGGGGGCCCAAGGGGGCCCAAGCAGGTTCGGCCGGTGCCGCGATCACGAGGATTCCGCCGTTGGCGGATAGCGTTGTGGAAACCCCGACGCGACGCAGGCGTTATTGCCAGATAGCAACCCTGGGAGGTGGGCATGGCGAGGAAGCGCATTGGTATTCTCACGGGAGGCGGTGACGTCCCCGGCCTTAACGCGGTGATCAAGAGCGTGACTTATCGCGGCAGCGAGGACGACATCGAGGTTGTCGGTCTTCGCCGGGGCTGGGAGGCCCTCACGCACCTGAACCTCGACGACCCGGCCAGCAAGTCCCATTACATCATCCCGCTGAACCGCGAAAACACGCGCGTCATCGACCGGCGCGGCGGCACCGTGCTGCACTCGAGCCGCACCAATCCCTCCAAAATGAAGAAGCTGCCCGATCATCTCGCGGGCCGCGACTTTCCGGTTTCCCGGAGCACCAAGGGTGGCATCGCAACCGCGACGTGGGACCTCACCGACGAGGTGCTCGCGAACCTCGCGGGGCTCGGTATCGAACATCTGATCGCCATCGGCGGCGACGATACTCTCAGCTACGCGGACAAGCTCAACAGGCGAGGCGTCAAGATCATTGCCATCCCGAAGACGATGGACAACGACGTTCGCAACACCGAATACTGCATCGGCTTCTCGACCGCGATCACCCGTGCCAGCGATGCCATCCAGCGCCAGCGCACCACCGTCGGCTCGCATGAGCGTATCGGCATTTTCCGCGTCTTCGGTCGCGATGCCGGCTTTACGGCACTCTATACCGCATACGCAACCTCGATCCGATGCGCCATACCGGAGTACAAGGTCAATCTCGACAAGCTGATCCAGCTTCTCCTGGATGACAAGCACGGCAACCCAAGCAACTACGCGCTGATCGTGCTCAGCGAGGGCGCCGAGTGGGAGGGTTACAAGGTGCAGGAATTCGGCGAGCCTGACGCCTACGGTCACCGCAGGAAGGCGAGCGTGGCCGAAGCGTTCGCGGACGAGATCAAGCGGCGCACCGGCGAGGAGACCATCGTCTCTGACCTCACCTACGACCTGCGGTCAGGCGATCCGGACTTCATCGACAAGCTTGTGGCGCTGACGTTCGGCAACATGGCTTACGATGCGATCCTGGAAGGCAAAACCGGCCTCATGTCGGCGCTGGTCGAGGGCCGCTACGACCTCGTGCCGATCCCCGACGCCAAGCTCGGGCCACGCAAATTGGACGTCGCAAGCGCGTACAACACCGAGCGCTACCGTCCTCTCTATTCCAACAAGCGGGGCCTGCCGATCTTTCTCAACCGCGCTTCATAGGGCGGGTGGTAACCCCATCGAGCATGACGAGCTATTCCAGATGCGTCGATAGCCCGTATCGACACGCGGTGACGGAGGGCCATAGTTCCGCAAGCAATTTGCGCAGGGAACCTGTCGCACCACACGACGTTCTTTTTCGCAAATGAGCGCGCCGTCGCCCCCGGCGCAGCGAGCGCCGAGGCGAAGGCGCTGCGCTGCGGTCGGAGGGATGCTCATGAAACTCACCATTTCGGTCATCAAGGCTGACATTGGCTCCGTTGGGGGCCACACGAAACCATCTGCGCGCATGATGGCGGCTGTCGAAGGGGAGGTCGCGAAGGCGATCGACAACGGTCTCCTGATCGACGGGTTCGTGCGCCATACCGGCGACGATATTGCGATCATCATGACGCACACGCGGGGCGAAGGGAGCTCCGAAGTCCACCAATTCGCCTGGAAGACGTTTCTCGCGGCCACTGCGGTTGCGAAGACCTCCGGCCTCTACGGCGCCGGCCAGGATCTTCTCGTCGACGCCCCTTCCGGAAACGTTCGCGGCGCGGGCCCGGCCGTCGCCGAACTCAGCTTCGACCACAGCCTCTCGGGCGCGAGACCCGCGGAGTCCTTCATGGTGTTCGCCGCAGACAAATGCGGCCCCGGCGCCTACAACCTGCCGCTCTATCTGGCTTTTGCCGATCCCATGTATTGCGCCGGGCTGATGCTGCCCCCGATGATCAAGGGCTTCCGTTTCCATATCATCGATATGGACAACACGGCCGGCGACAGCGTGATCGAACTCGATGCGCCCGCGGACGGCTACCACATTGCGGCGCTGCTTCGCGACAACGAGCGCTTCGGCATTGATCGCATCGTCTCGAAAACCTATGGCGAGGTCGCCGCCGCCGTTTCGGCGCAGCGCCTTCACTCCATCGCAGGCAAGTACACCGGCAAGGATGATCCGGTCGCGGTCGTCAGGAACCAGGGCATTTTCGCGGCGCCCGAAGAAATCATCTCGCCCTTCGCCAAGGCGCACTTCGTGGGCGGCGATGCGCGCGGCTCGCATGTGATGCCGCTCATGCCGGTGCCGCTCAACACCCCGGTGACGGGGATGTACTGCCTGCCGATCGTGTCCTGCGTCGGCTTCTCGATCGACCGGGACGGGAAGTTCGCGGAGTCCTATACCGATTTCTTTGACAACCTTGCGTGGGACGAGGTCCGCCAGCGCGCGCAGCGCAAGGCGATCGAGATGCGCAGCCAGGGCTGGTCCGGCGCTGCGATGCTGCCCTATTCAGAGCTGGAATATGGCGGATTCCGCGACACGGTATCCGGATTGCTGAAGCGCTTCCGGCTGCGGGAGGAGCCCAAGCCACAAGCGGCGGAGTAGGCCGCGCGTGCCCGGCTACACGGTTGCGGTGCCGTGCTCGCGCGCGAACGCGCCGCCGGGGATCGCTGACAGCAGCGCCTGCGTATAGGGGTGCTGCGGCTTGCCGAACACCTCGGCGGTCAGCCCTTGCTCGACCACGGCGCCATCCTTCATCACGGCGACGAGATCGCAGATCTGGGCGGCGACGCGCAGATCGTGGGTGATGAAGATGATGGAGAGGCCAAGCTGCTGGCGCAGCCCGGCGAGCAGCTTCAAGACCTGCGCCTGCACCGAGACGTCGAGCGCCGAGACCGGCTCGTCCGCAACCAGCACGTCCGGCTTCAACGCCAGTGCCCGGGCGAGCCCGATGCGCTGCCGCTGGCCGCCGGAGAATTCGTGCGGGTAGCGATCGCCGGCGGACGGATCGAGGCCGACCAGCTCGAACAGCTTTCGCGCCTCCGCAATCGCGGTGGCGCGGTCGGTGCCGTGCACGATCGGTCCCTGCGCCACCAGCTCGGCCGCCTTGCGGCGCGGATTGAGCGAGGCGAACGGATCCTGGAACACCATCTGGATGTGGCGGGTCTCGCGCCTGACATCGTCGCGGCCGAGCTTTGCCCAGTCCTTGCCGTCGAGCACGATCGACCCGGTGTCGGGATCGATCAGCCGCACGATGCAGCGCGCGAGCGTCGATTTGCCCGAACCGGATTCGCCGACGATGCCGAGCGTCGCGCCGCGCGGCAGGTGCAGCGAGACGTTCTTGACGGCCTCCGTGATCCGCGCCCCGCGGCCGAGGAAGCCGCCGGTGCGGTAGGTCTTGGAGACGCCGTCGATGGTCAGGATGTCCTTGCCGGACAGGATGCGCGGCAGCGGCGCCTTCAGCGGCGGCACGGCCGCAATCAGCTGTTTCGTGTAGGCATGCTGCGGATCGTTCAGCACATCATCGGCCGTGCCTTGCTCGACGATCGCGCCGTGCTGCATCACCCCGACGCGGTCGGCGATTTCGGCGACCACGCCGAAATCATGCGTGATGAACAGCACCGCGGTCTTCTTGCGCTGCTGCAAATCGCGGATCAGCTTCAGGATCTGGGCTTGCGTCGTGACGTCGAGCGCGGTGGTCGGCTCGTCCGCGATCAAAAGCTTCGGGTCGAGCGCCAGCGCCATTGCGATCATCGCGCGCTGGCGCTGGCCGCCGGACAGCTCGTGCGGATAGGCTTTTGCGGCCGCCTTGGGGTCGGGGATGCGGACGTCCTCGAGCAGCGCCTCGACCCGCGCATTGATCTCGGACTTCGACAGGCCGGTGTGGATCGCAAACATCTCGCCGATCTGGTCGCCGATGGTGCGCAGCGGATTGAGCGCGGTCATCGGCTCCTGGAAGATCATCGCAATCCCGGCGCCGCGCACATCGCGCATTTCGGCGCTGTCGGCGGCGCAGAGGTCGCGGCCGTCGAACATCATCCGGCCCCGTTCGATCGTCACCTCGTTCGGCAGCAGCCGCATGATGGCGTTCGCCATCATCGACTTGCCGGAGCCGGACTCGCCGACCACGCAGAGGATCTCGTTGGAGGCAATCGACAATGAGACGTCGGACAGCGCATGCGGCCGGTCGGCGCCCTCGGGCAGGCGCACCGTCAGGGCGTCGAGGGAAAGGACGCTCTCGCTCATCGGCTCTTCAGCCTCGGATTGAGCGCGTCGTTGAGGCCCTGGCCGACCAGCGACACCGCGAGCACGGTGACGAGGATCGCAATGCCGGGGATCGCCGAGACGTACCACTGCACCCGGAGCACGTCGCGGCCGAGCCCGATCAGATTGCCCCAGGAGGCGACGTTGGGATCGGACAGCCTCAGGAAGGCGAGCGCGCTTTCCAAGAGGATCGCGACCGCCATCACCACGCTGGCATAGACGATCACCGGCGGCAGCGCGTTGGGCAGGATTTCGCCGAGAATGAGCTGGACGTCCTTCATGCCGAGCGTCTTGCCGGCCTGAACGAATTCGCGGTTGCGCAGCGACAGGAACTCGGCGCGGGTCAGCCGCGCCGGCGCCGGCCATGACACCACGCCGACCGCGATCGTCACCGTGGTCAGGGTCGAGCCGAACACCGCGACTAGCACCAGCAGCAGCACGAAGTTCGGTAGGGTTTGGAATGCCTCGGTGATCCGCATCAGCACATTGTCGACCCAGCCGCCGTAGTAGCCGGCGAAGGCGCCGACCAGGATGCCGATCAGGATCGCGATCACGGTGGCGACGCCGCCGATCAGCAGCGAGATCCGCGCGCCGTAGAAGATCTGGGCGGCGATGTCGCGGCCGGAATTGTCGGTGCCGAGCAGGAAGCGCGGGTTGGAGAACGGCCAAATCAGCGGCCGGCCCGCAAGGGCGAGCGGATCGCGCGGATAGAGGAGACCCGCGCTGATTGCCATCGCGATGACAAGCAGCAGCAGGATCAGGCCGATCACCGCGGCCGGGCTGCGGAAGTAGCGTTTCACGGCATCCATCGTCAGCCCTCCGCCGCGATGCGCGGATCGAGCCGCGCGTAGAGCAGATCGACGACGAAGTTCACGGATATGACGAGCAGGGCGGACACGAAGACGATGCCGAGCAAGGTGTTGAGATCGCGCTGCACCACGGATTCATAGGCAAGGCGGCCGAGGCCGGGCAGGGAGAACACGCTCTCCACCACGACCGAGCCGCCGAGCATGGTGCCGGCCTGCAATCCGATCAGCGTCACCATCGGCAGCAGCGCGTTGCGCAGCACATGGCGGGTGATGACATGGGTCTCGTCCAGCCCCTTGGCGCGGGCGGTGCGGACGAAATCGAGGTTCAAGACCTCCAGCATCGAGGCGCGCATGATGCGCAAATAGATCGCGAGGAAGATCAGCCCGAGCGTCAGCGTCGGCAGCACCAGATGGGCGGCGATATCCAGCACGCGCCAGATTCCGGTCTGGACGTTGCCGATATCCTCGAAGCCGCCCGGCGGCAGCCACTGCAGATAGACGGAGAACAGCACGATCGCCATCAGCCCGAACCAGAACGAGGGCGTGGCGTAGAAGATCAGGCCGAGCGTGGAGATCATCGTGTCCGGCCAGCGGTTGACGCCACGCGCGGCGATCACGCCGAACACGAGACCAAAGAAGAACGCGAATGACAGCGACGCCGTCATCAGCAGGATGGTCGGCGGCAGCCGTTCCAGGATCACGGTCGCCACCGGCTTGCCGTAGATCGAGGAGAAGCCGAGGTCGAGCCGGACCAGATGCCACAGATAGTTGCCGAGCTGCGCCGGAACCGAGAGGTTCAGCCCGTAGAATTTGCGCAGCGCCTCGGCGGTCGCGGCATCGCCGCCACCCATCTGCGCCATCAGCGCATCGACGGTGTCGCCCGGCGCGAGCTGCAGCAGCAGGAACACGCCGATCAGGATCAGGAACAGGGTCGGGATCGAGGCGGCGAGCCGCCGCCCCGCAAGGCTCAGGATACGCATGCGTTATTGTGACTGATAAGGAGTTGGAGTGCGACGACTTTCGTCGTGCCATTTCGATCTGTTCGTCAAGCCACTGATTTCAACGGGCCAGTCCGCGCCGGCCAATTCCTCATCCTGAGGAGCTTGCGGAGCAAGCGTCTCGAAGGATGAGGCCACCACCGGGGCCCCATGGTTCGAGACGCGCTTCGCGCTCCTCACCATGAGGGGTGAGCCACGCCTCACGCACTCAGCCAAAGATCGTGCCAGCTCGTCGAGCCCCAGCGCGGCGTGTTGGAGTGGTTGCGCGCCTTGGCCGTGATCACGGTGACGAAGATCTGCTCGATCGGCATCCAGACCGGCAGCTCGGTGTTCACCTCCTTGACGAAATCGGCATAGAGCGCCTTGCGCTTGGCCGGATCGACTTCGGTAGCGGCATCGTCGATGGTCTTGTCGACGGTCTTGTCCTCCCAGCCCCACTGGTTGGTCCACGGCGCGCCCTTGGGCTGGCCGGAGCGGTACCACACCGTGGTCGAGACAGCGGGGTCGTTGCGATACTGGTGCCAGCCGGTCGCGAGATCGAAGGCGTGCTCGTCATAGACCTGCTTGAGGAAGCCGCCGCCGTCGTTGCGCACGATGTCGACCTGGATGCCGACTTCGCCCAGCGACTGCTGGATGAAGGTCGACCACAGCGAGATGTCCTCGCCCCACGGTGCCGGCAGCAGTTTCAGCGCGAAGCGGTTGCCGCCACTGGCCTTGAAACCGGCCTCGTCGAGCAGCGCGATCGCCTTGGCCTTGTCATAAGGATATTGCGGCGTGTTCGGCCCGGGGTAGAAGTCGGTCGAGGTCGACGGGATCGGGCCGGTGCCGAGCTTGGCGAAATCGCCCAGGAAATTCTCGATGAAGAACGGCACATTGATCGCGTGCGCGATGGCGCGGCGGACCCGGATGTCGGCCAGTTCCTTGCGGCGGAAGTTGAACTCGATGGTGTTGGTGCGGGCGTTGCCCTCATTGCCCTTGGTCTGGACGATGAAGCGCTTGTCCTTGCCGAGCCGCGCCATGTCCGAGATCGTCAGGCCCGAGAACGGGCTGTAGTGCAGCTCGCCGGCCTCCATCTGCGCGGCCGCGGCGGCGCGGTCGGTGATCACCTTCCAGACGATGCGGTCGAGATAGGGCGCGTTCGGCCGCCAGTAGTCCGGGTTGCGGTCGGCGATGATGTATTGCCCGCGCTCATATTTGACGAATTTGAACGGGCCGGTGCCGACCGGCGCCAGATTGGTCGGGTTCTGCCTGATGTCGCCGCTCTCATAGAGATGCTTGGCGGAGACATAGCCGAGGTCGGGCAGGGCGCGGAGCAGCAGGTTCAGCGGCATCGGCCGCTCGTAGCGGAAAATCGCGGTCTGCGGATCGGGCGTATCGACCGATGTGAGGAACAGCTGCAGCGTCGATCCGTAGTTGAGGATCTTCTTCCACATGTTCATCGCGGTGAAGGCGACGTCCTCCGAGGTGAACGGCTTGCCGTCGTGCCAGGTGATGCCCTTGCGCAGCTTGAAGGTGACGGTCTTGCCGTCCGGTGTCGCCTCCCAGCTCTCGGCGAGCACGCCGACCGGCTGGCCGTTGGCGTCGAGGTCGACCAGGTTCTCCTGGATCTTGCCGCCGATGATGTAGACGCCGGTCGAGGCCTGGATGCTGGGATTGAGCTGGCGCTGCTCGGCGCCGTAATGGACGTTGAACACGCCGCCCTTGCGCGGGGTTTCCTGCGCGAATGCCCGCATCGGATTGATGACATTGGCCGCAATCGCGGCCGAGGTCAGAAGGGCCGTGCGGCGGTTGATCTCGAGGCGGCTCAAATCCATACGCGGGTCTCCAGCACATACATAAAGGCTTGCATCCGGCGGCCAGCCGATCGGTCGTGGCCACGCTTCGCCGATGTTACCTTGGATTGGGAACCCGAGTCATTTTCTAATGGCTCGGCCTTTTGGAGGATCGTTTCCGAAACCTGAAGTGGCGTGCCGCAGCGTCTCGCAACCCGGATTGCGCGCGGCATTGTCGCACTTGGGCCGCGCGGGATGCGCCTGGTGATTCTCTCCAGGGGACGTTTTCGGGAGCGCCGAAGCCGCGCAAACCCTGTAAATTTAGGGGTCGGAAGCGCCTTGACTGGAAAAAACACTGGAAAAACCCCTGATTCGGGGGCTGTCCACAGCGATATTGTGGTTGGGAGTGCAGAAAACACTGTTTTTCTCGGCGTTTTCCGCCATATCGTGCCCACTCCAGAATCAATGGAGCAACCATGGCTACCCAACTGTCGAAGTCGCAAGTGATCGAGAAGATCGCGACCACCACCGAACTCTCCAAGCGCGACGTCAAGAACGTTTTGGACTCGCTCGTCGATGTCGGCCACAAGGAGCTGAAGAAGGCCGGGGTGTTCCTCGTCCCCGGCTTCGCGAAGTTCGTTGTGGTCAAGAAGCCGGCGACCAAGGCGCGCAAGGGCACCAACCCCTTCACCGGCGAAGAGATGATGTTCAAGGCCAAGCCGGCCCGGAAGATCGTCCGCGCACGGCCGGTCAAGGCCGCCAAGGACGCGGTTTAAGACGAGAAGGCCTCCGGTGACGGAGGCCTTTTGCTTTTGAGCCGTCGCTTCCTGCCGTTGGTTGCCAGCCCGCGTTTTCCAGCGAGTGGACACCGGTTCGCGTGAAGAAAACGCGCCAAAGCAGAATCTGGAGCCCTGGTTCTGGTTGAACCAGGACCGGGGCTCTAGAGCGTTTTCGAGCGAAGTGGATACCGGTTCGCGTCAAGAAAACGCGTCAAAACTAGAATCTAGAGCCCCGTTCCGATTCCATCGGAACGGAAATGGCTCTAGACTACCGGCGACCGGCCGCCATCGACATTGATCGCGGTGCCGGTGATGTAGGAGCCTTGCTCCGAGGCCAGGAAGCAGGCGAGGTTGGCGAACTCCTCCGCCGTGCCGATGCGGCCGAGCGGCGTGCCCTTGGCAAGACCCTTGGCGAATTCCCCGAAATCCGTGCTCGGCGCCTGGGCAGCATGCCGCTTGACCCATTGATCGCTCATGATCAGGCCGACCAGGAGCGCATTCACCAGGATGTTGTGCTCGCCGCCTTCATTGGCCATGACCTTGGTCAGCGCCATGCCGGCCGCGCGCGACACCGAGGTCGGCGCGGAATTGCCGGCCGGCGCCTTGGCGAAGGTGTTGAGCACGTTGATGATGCGGCCCCATCTGCGCTGCTTCATGCCCGGCCACACCAGCCGGCTGAAGCGGATCGCCGCGAACAGTTTCAGGTCGAGGTCCTCCTGCCAGGCCTCGTCGCTGATGCTCTCGAACGCCAGCGTGCGCGCGGTGCCGGCGTTGTTGACGAGCACGTCGATCTTGCCGAGATCCGCGACGATCTGGTCGTGGGCCTTGGTGATATCGGCGGCCTTCGCGACGTCGCAGACGTAATCGCGCGCCACAAGGCCATCCCTGGCGAGCGCTTCGCGCGCCGCTGTGAGATCGGCGGCGCCGCGGGCAAGGATCGCGACCTTGGCACCGGATTCGGCAAACCGCCGCGCTACCGCGATCCCGATGCCCTTGCTGCCGCCGGTGACCACCGCGACGCGGTCCTTCATCGATAGTTGCATGCTGCTCTCCCTGTTGTCGTTGCGGACGGCGTCAAAGAAATTCTGCCGCGCCGATGCTGCGTGAAAGGCTTGAACCGGAAATCGCCTATCTTTGAAATTGCTGCGATCAGCAAAATCAAACACGCTTGCCCTCTCCAATACTGTCTTTCGAGGGGGAAAGCGAGCATGCGAAACTGGCTGGGTCGAAGTCTTGCGCTGGCGATGGCCGGCTTGCTTCTGGGCTGGAGCGCGCTTCCGTCCGCGCAGGCAAGAGACAAGGTCTTTCGCATCGCGTTCCAGAAGGGCGGCGGCAATCTGATCTTCCTCAAGGAGCGCGGTATCCTTGAGCAGAAACTGGCGCCGCTCGGCTGGACGGTGAGCTGGAACGAATTTCAGGCCGGCCCGCAGCTGCTCGAATCCCTGAATATCGGCGCGGCCGACTTCGGTCCGGTGGGCGAGGCGCCGCCGATCTTCGCGCAGGCCGCCGGCGCCAACATCGTCTATGCCGGCTACGAGCCCGCGTCGCCCCGAAACGAGGCGATCATCGTGCCGAAGGACAGCCCGATCAAGACGATTCCCGATCTGCGGAAGAAGCGCGTCGCGTTGAACAAGGGATCGAACGTCAATTACTTCCTGGTGCGCGCGCTGGAAGCCAACGGTTTGAACTATCAAGATATCGAGCCGGTCTACCTTGCGCCGGCGGACGCGCGCGCGGCGTTCGAACGCGGCGCGGTGGACGCCTGGGTGATCTGGGATCCATACTATGCCGCGGCGGAAATCGGCCTCGGCGCGCGCAGCATTGCGGACGCGAGCGGCCTTGCAGCCAATGTTTCCTTCTACATCGCATCGCGGCCGATCGCGGAAGAGAATCCGAAGGTGCTGACCACCGTGCTGACGGCGATCGACGAGATCGATCTATGGATCAGGGACAACCGCAAGCAATACGCGGCCGAACTCAGTCCGAAGATCGGTCTGCCCGCCGACATCATCGAGCGCTCGGTCAATCGCGCCGAGCTCGGCGCCCGGCGCGTGGACGCTTCGGTGCTTGCGGAGCAGCAGAAGATTGCCGATGTCTTCACCCGCCTCAAGCTGATCCCGAAGGCGATCAACGTATTCGATGCCGAATGGAAGACGGAGTGAGCCGGCGGCACTCCCAATAAGTCAAGCCCGAGCGCGCTCCCCAGCAATGGCGTTTGCTAGGAAGCGCCGGTCTCATCGGGCAACTCGGCGAGCAGGAAGCGATCAGAGCCGTCGGCAAATTCGTCAGCGACGTCGCGATACAGCATGGCTTCCTCGGGGGTGGCCGCACGGATACCGGTGGGCTCGCACGCCTGCGATGGCTCGCGGTGTCGACGATGAAACGCCTCGAAGGCCGCGGCGAGCCATGGCGTCCGCAGCAATTGCCGGGCCTGCGCAAGGCTCGCAGCCTCAAACGCGAACGCCGCATGCTGGCGTGTCTCGATCACAAAAACCGTTCGTTGCCTGATTGCCATTATGCGTATCGGGAGCTCTAGAGCGAAAGCATCACCAGCAGTGTCATGCAGGCAAGATGCGCTGCAACGATCAGTGCGAGATGGAGCGGACCGGACATCGGATGTCTCCATTGCTGTCTCTTATAAACATCT
>NZ_JBXEJO010000069.1:0-52407 GCF_056837965.1 Bradyrhizobium ferriligni | reverse complement strand
AGTGTGTATAAGAGACAGTCCTGACAGACTTCCAAGACACAGGGACCCATAACCACCGGGTGCCGTTATTGCGCGACGCTGTGGCCCCAGCGCGGTGCCGCAACTGCATGCGGTGGTTATGGGTCCCTGCTTTCGCAGGGACGACACCGTGAATGTGGACGGATGGTCGACGACGTCAGCGGGGCGCTACGCGTGGCCGGCGTCGTTGGAGAGCATGCCGGCCTCGATGCCGATCTTGCGCAAGGCGCGCGCGTATTTCTCGTCGACGTCGGTGCCGAAGATCAGCTCCGGATCCGCGTCGCAATGCAGCCAGCCATTGTGCTGGATCTCGTTCTCGAGCTGGCCCGGCGCCCAGCCGGCATAGCCGAGCGCGAGGATCGCGTGCTTGGGCCCGGCGCCCTTGGCGATCGCCTTGAGAATATCGACGGTCGCGGTGAGCGAGATGCTGTCGTCGATGTTCAGCGTCGCATCCTGAATGTAGAAGTCGCTGGAATGCAGCACGAAGCCGCGGCCGGTGTCGACCGGCCCGCCCTTCATCACCTTCATCATCTCGGCATTCTCGGGCAGCTGGATCTGATCCGACTTCTCGATGATGTCGAGTTGCACCAGCAGCCCGGGGAAATCGATGCTGCCGGCCGGACGGTTGACGATGATGCCCATCGCGCCCTCGGAGGAATGCGCGCACATGTAGATCACGGAGCGTTCGAAGCGCGGGTCGTTCATGACAGGCATCGCGATCAGCATCTGGCCGTCGAGATAGCCGCCTTCGGCGGCATGGGCACCGACGGCCGGGCTTCTGCCGGTGGTCTTGCGAGTCTTGCCTGTTTTGCCTTCAGGGCGCATCCGCAAAGGCCTTTCCTGCTGATTTGGCATCCTGATATCGGGTGGCGGTTCTGTCAATCAACCATCGACCGCCGTGCGGCGATGCATCACAAGCAATTCAATGGTTTGCACCGAAAGTTGCAGGTAAAGACGTCTCATGATCGTCATAGTTCCCTTGCGTGCCGCATTTGGCGTTGCCGCCCTGTTTTCCGTCGCATGTATGGCAACGGAGGTCCGCGCCGACGACGCCTCGCCGTGGCAACAGGACACGCATTCGGCGGTGCGGCTGCTCGCCGGATCGCGCAGCGGCGCGGTGCTGCTTGGCGGCATTGCGTTCCAGTTGCAGGATGGCTGGAAGACCTATTGGCGGACGCCCGGCGATTCCGGCGTGCCGCCGCGGTTCGATTTCTCCAGGTCGGATAACGTCGAGGCGGTCACCGTGATGTGGCCGGCGCCGCGGCAATTCGACGACGGCGCCGGCGGCACCTCGCTCGGCTACAAGCACCAGGTGGTATTGCCGCTGCGCATCGTGGCAAAGAATCCCGACAAGCCGCTGGTGCTGCGCGCCGACATCAACTACGCGGTGTGCGAGAAGCTGTGCGTGCCGGTGGAGGCGAAGGCCGAGCTGGCGTTCGCGAGCGTCGCATCGACCGAGGACGCCGCGCTGTCGGAAGCGCTCAACGCGGTGCCGAAGCCCGCCAATATCGGCGACCCCATCCCGTTTTCGATCCGCGACGTCAAGCGCGACGGCAAGAACAACGTGCTGGTCGATGTCAGCGCGCCCGAGAGTAAAGACCTCAGCCTGTTCGTCGAGGGGCCGACGCCCGACTGGGCGCTGCCGGTGCCCAAGCTCGTCGCGCACGCGCCGCCGGGCGTGAAGCGCTTCTCTTTCGAGCTCGACGGCCTGCCGCCCGGCGCCAAGGCCGACGGCGCCGCGCTGAAGCTGACGCTGGTCAGCGGCGACAAAAGCTACGAATTCAATATCAATTTGAATTGAGCCGTCGGGTCATTCCGGGGCGATGCAGCGCATCGAACACGGAATCTCGAGGTCCCGGGTCCAGTGCTTCGCACTGCCCGGGACGACCCCGTAGGGGTGCAGTCACCCAACCCAATCTTAACGTTTCGTTGATAGATCGGAGGCCATTGCCGCCTCGCGGCGCTTTAGGAATTTTTCCGCCTTGGCTGTGATGGAGACACAATCCGCAACCTCCGCGCCATTGGGCCGGGCCGCACGCCTGCGAGGCCTCGCCGCGCGCGCGCTCGGCGGCACCAAGGAGGCGTCGGTCACCAATCGCCTCGCCGGCATGATCTTCGCCATCCGCGTCATCAGCGCCGCCATCGCCTATCTCGCCCAGATCCTGCTGGCGCGCTGGATGAGCGGCTCGGATTACGGCATCTATGTCTATGTCTGGACCTGGGTGCTGCTGCTCGGCAGCACGATGGATTTCGGCATCGCGCCCTCCGCGCAGAAGATCATTCCGGAATACCGCGCGCGCGGCGACCTCGCGGCGCTGCGCGGCTTCCTCTCCGGCGGCCGCTGGGTGGTGCTGGCGACGTCCAGCATGGTCGCGCTGCTGCTCGCCGGCGTGATCCACCTCGCTTCGCCCTGGATCGATCCCAGCGCGGTGGTGCCGCTCTATATCGGCTGCCTGACCTTGCCGCCCTTCGTCGTCGCCAACACCCAGGACGGCATCTCCCGCGCGCATGACTGGATGCAGCTCGGCCTGATGCCGCAGTTCATCGTGCGGCAGGGGCTGATCATCGCGCTGACCGCCGGCGCGCTGGCGCTCGGGCTCAATCTCGGCGCCACCGCGGCGATGATCGCGAGCGCGGCCGCGGTGTACATCGCGGCGATCGGCCAGATGGTCGTGCTCAACCGCCGCCTCACCGCCCATCTCGGGGTCGGCGAGAAGAGCTACGACGTCAAGGGCTGGTTCGCGATCTCGCTGCCGATCATGCTGGTCGAGAGCTTCTATCTGCTGCTCGGCTACACCGACGTGCTGATGCTGCAGCAATTCCGCTCGTCCGAGGAGGTCGGCATCTATTTCGCCGTGGTGAAGACGCTGGCGCTGGTGTCGTTCGTGCACTACGCGATGGCGGCGACCACCGCGCACCGCTTCGCCGAATACAACGCGCTCGGCGACAAGGACCGGCTGTCGGCCTATGTCGCGCACGCCATCAGCTGGACGTTCTGGCCCTCGCTGCTCGCAACCGTCGCCCTGCTGGCATTCGGCAAGCCGCTGCTGTGGCTGTTCGGCCCGAAATTCGTCGACGGCTACAGCATCATGTTCGTCGCCGCGATCGGGCTCGTGGTCCGCTCGGCGATCGGGCCGGTCGAGCGCCTGTTGAACATGCTTGGCCACCAGAGCATCTGCGCCACCGCCTATGCGGTGTCGTTCCTGATGAATGTCGGGCTCTGCATCGCCCTCGTCCCCCGCTACGGCGGCATGGGCGCCGCCGCCTCGACCTCGCTGTCGCTGACCTTCGAGACGATCCTCTTGTTCTATGTGGTGCGCTCGCGCCTCGGGCTGCACGTGCTGGCATTCGGCAAGCGGCGACCGGCGCCGTAGCATCCCGCCGGACGCGGCCTAATGCGATGGCATGACCGCCGCCGGACTGGAAAACCTGCCTGACCGCGTTCAGCCTTGCGCCTGTCAGGCGCGCCTGACGTCCGCCTGCTGCCAATGGTGGCCGGCAACCATACGGCGGAAGAACCACAGCACGGCCGGGCAAGCCAGCAGCACGGCGGCGCCGAAGTCGAGCGCCGCGCCGGCGGAGCCGACCGAGGTGGAGAGCTTTCCTCCGATCGCAGGTCCGGCCAGCATGCCGGCGTAGAAGACGGTGTAGAATATTCCCATTCCGATCGGCCGCGTCTTCTGCTCGAGCACACGCGCAGGCAGGCTCATGATCGCACCGGCAGGCAGGCCGCAGAGGATTCCAAGAGCGATGACGACGGGAAGCACCGTGCCGCTGCGCGACAGGAGCAGTGTCAGGAGCGCGAAGGCGATGCAGCCCGTGACCAGGATGACCTCGCCGCGCCTCGTCCGATCGGCGAGGAAGCCGCCCAACGGCACCGAAAGCGCGGCGAGCCAGAGCACGATACTGATGGTTGATCCGGCTGCGGCGGCGGACCAGCCTTGCTCGACAAGCATCGACGGACCGAAACTGAAGATCATCGCAAAGCCGATGTTGTAGAGACACCAGATCAGGCCGGCGGCAATCACGGCGCAGATCGTGTCGGCGGTCAGGCTGCTGCGCTCGCCTTCAACCGCGACGGCCGCATCCGGCGCGCGATAGACCAGAGCGATGAGGCCGAGACCGACCAGGATCACCCCGGCGACGGCGAGGTTGACGGCATGGAGTCCGAGCGTGGCTCCGATTGCCGGCAACAGCATGAGAGCGACGGCGATGCCGGCCGGCCATGAGTTGATGAAAATGGCCATCGCTGTGGCGATTTCCCGGCCAGCAAACCAGTCCGCGACCATCTTGGTCATCAGAACGTTCAGGAGGACGCCGCCGATGCCGGCAGTCAGTCGGCCCGCGATCTGCACGCTCCACGACGTTGACGTGGTCATCAGCAGTTCGCCTGCCAGCATCATCAGGAGACCGGCAAGGACCACCACCTTGTCGCCATAGCGGCGGCCGATCGCGCCGCCAGGCAAGGCAAGCAAGGCGCCCGGCGCAAAGTAGAGCCCGATCAGAACGCCGATATCGGCGAGGCTCGCCCCAGGCCCCGGCTAAGCTGCGGCGCGATGGCCGCGACGCTCTGAAACTGAAAGGCGATGGTGGCACGGGCGACGAACAGAGCAGCAAGAATGGTCCAGCGGCTTCGCATTTGGATTTTCTCCGATGCCCAGAACTATGTCGTCGGCTTGATGTTCTGGTTCAGGCGGAAGAAATTCGTCGGATCGTATTTGTTCTTGAGCGCGACGAGACGTGCGTAATTTTCGCCATAGGCGTCGCGCACCCGGTCTTCGCCCTCATCTCCCAGGTTGTTGGCATAGACGCCGCCGGTCGAATAGGGCCTGACGGCACTCCACAGCTCGCGCGCCCAACGCATGTTCGCCTCGTCACCGGCCGGATCGTCCCAGATCGCGACCGGGAAGCAGTCGAACGCCGCATCGCGGTTTGCGTAGGGCGAGTTCGATACCGGAACCCGTGCAATTGCGCCGCCGACATGCTGGAGGACCAGCAAGGACGAGGTGTTGGGGGCTCTCGCATAGGCATCGAGCAGCGCGTCGATCGCGCCTGCACCGATCTCGCGCAGGAACTGCGCCTTCCAATAATAGCGGCGTCCCCGGGGAAACAGGGCATCGCCACCCGACTGAATCTCGAGATAGGGGACGGTTGCGAGGCGCGTCTCGACGGGCGAGCCGAACTTGACGATCGGCGAAAGGGCGCGCTCACCGTCATGATGCGGGCCGACGTAGCAACCGGAGATGTTGAAGAACCGGTCGCCCGACGGCAGCGTCACAAGGGCCGCATCGACGTTGACCTCGTCGGCAGCGTTTCGGGCGAATTCATCGTAGAACTGCATGGCCTCGCGCGCCTGATCGTAAGGATGAAGCGTTGACGCGACGGGCAACGACGTGCCGATCGGATGCAACTGGTATTCGAACGCAGTCACGATGCCGAAATTGCCGCCGCCGCCTCTCAAGCCCCAGAGCAGGTCGGGGTGTTCGGTCGCGCTGGCCCTCAAGACCTGTCCCTCGGCTGTCACCACTTCGGCGGCAATCAAATTGTCGCAGGTCAACCCGTATTTTCGCCCGAGCTTGCCGAAGCCGCCGCCAAGCGTCAGCCCGGCGATGCCGGTGTCGCTGTTGACCCCCATCGTGGTCGCCAGGCCGTGCGCCTGCGTGGCACGATCGAATTCGCCGAGATCGAGGCCGGCCTCCGCGCGCGCGGTACGCCGGAGCGGATCGACGTCGATGCGTTTCATCCGCGACAGGTCGATGACCATGCCGCCGTCACAGACCGAGAGGCCGGCGACATTGTGGCCTCCGCTGCGAACGGCCACCGGGAGCGTGCCGGACCGCGCGAACGTCACAGCCTCGACCACGTCCTGGGTATCCGCGCAGTAGGCGATCATGGCCGGCCGCCTGTCGACGGCGCCGTTCCAGACCCTGCGCGCCTCGTCGTAACCGGCGCTCCCGGCGAGGACCACCTGGCCCTTGAGCCGTAGCTGGGAGGTGGGCCGAAGCTCGGAATGCGATTTGCCCATCACCTCGTCATATGGCTGCCGCTGCTCCATCCGATTTGCTCCTCGCCACGAATGCCCATGCCATCATCTCACGGCGTGCCAAATCGTCCTGAATCCGATCGGAAAAAGTTGCGAAAATTTGCCAAAAAGGGATGGCTCCAGGCGATGGCGACGCTTGCAGCCTCAAAGCAAAAGCCGGCCCTGATCCAATCAGGGCCGGCTTGTCTCTTAGGCCGCCAAATCCCGCCGGAAAATTACTCCGCGGTCCAGCCGCCGTCGATCGAGTAGTTGGAGCCGGTGATCTGCGCGGCGTCGTCGCTGCACAGGAACAGCGCAAGCGCTGCAACTTGATCCGAAGTCACGAACTCCTTGGTCGGCTGCGCGGCGAGCAGCACGTCCTTGATGACCTGCTCCTTGGTCATGTTGCGCGCCTTCATGGTCTCCGGGATCTGGTGCTCGACCAGCGGGGTCCAGACATAACCCGGGCTGATGCAGTTGCAGGTGATCTTGTGCTGCGCGAGCTCCAGCGCCACCGTCTTGGTGAGGCCGGCAATGCCGTGCTTGGCCGAG
Organism: Bradyrhizobium ferriligni; assembly: GCF_056837965.1. Classification (NCBI taxonomy): domain Bacteria; kingdom Pseudomonadati; phylum Pseudomonadota; class Alphaproteobacteria; order Hyphomicrobiales; family Nitrobacteraceae; genus Bradyrhizobium; species Bradyrhizobium ferriligni. Next base: position 45,815 of record NZ_JBXEJO010000069.1, on the reverse strand, counting down.
ACATAGGCCGACTTGAAGGGCGAAGCGACCAGCGAGTGCGCCGAGGCGGTGTTGATGATGCGGCCCCAGCCGCGCTTCTTCATGCCGGGCACCGCGGCGCGGATGCCGTAGAACGCCGACGACAGATTGATCGCGATGATCGCTTCCCACTTCTCCGGCGGGAATTCCTCGATCGGCGACACGAACTGGATGCCGGCATTGTTGACGAGGATATCGACCGAACCAAAGGTCTTCTCGCCGAGCGCAATCATGTCGGCGATCTCGGCCGGCTTGGTCATGTCGGCCGGCGAATGCACGGCCTTGACCTTGAAGTCGGTCTCGATGCCGGAACGTTCCTTCTCGATATCGGCCGGAACGCCCATGCCGTTGAGAACGATATTGGCGCCGGCACCGGCGAAGGCGCGCGCGATCGCCAATCCGATGCCGCTGGTCGAGCCGGTCACAACGGCGGTCTTGCCTGTCAACGTACCCATTATCGGTCGCTCCTATTTGCTTGCGGGGGGTGTGGGTTCATCCCCCGTGAGGTCGTAAGTCACCATGGTTTCCCCGGACTGCGGCCGTTCTAGCCATTCTTTGTGACGCATCGACAAATGCACGTCGCGGACGCCCGCGCCCCAGTGCTCGACCATCGCAACATGGGAGAAGTCGTAGTCCTTCGAGGAGCTCTCGTAGTTCTTGCTCTTGTAGATCAGGTGAACCACCGTGACGGTGTTCTCCTTGGACGCCTTGCGCAGCAGCTCGACCGACGGATCGTTCTTCAGGTAATCGGGCAGCTTGCCGATCAGGTCGCGCACCGCCATGCGGGCGTTGTGGATCTGCCTGTTCTTGTCGGTGTTCATCCGCGTCCGGCTGGAATAGCGGATGTCCTTTTCGCGCTCGGCGGCCTCCAGCAGCGTCTCCGGCAACGGCCCGCGCGCGCTGAACAGATCGACCTGGAAGATCAGGAGATCGCGGCTGGTCTCCTCGTCGAGCACGAAGTCGAGCGGGGTGTTGGAGGCGATGCCGCCGTCCCAGTAATGCTCGCCCTCGATGACGACGGACGGAAAGCCCGGCGGCAGCGCGCCCGAGGCCATGATGTGCTCGGGGCCTATCTTCTTGCCGAGCTTCCTGAACTCGTAATTGTCGAAATAGCGGAAATTGCCCGAGGTGACGCTGACCGCGCCGACCGACAAGCGCGTCTTCAGATCGTTGATGCGGTCGAAATCAACCAGGCGCTCCAGCGTCTTCTTCAGGGGCGCGGTGTCGTAATAGCTCAGCGATTGCGAGCTGCCGGGCGGCCACAGCGGCGCCGGCGGAATCCGCGGCGTGAAGAAGCCGGGCACGCCGAAGGTCGCGATGATGGCGGCGCTGGTCTCGTTGAACAGCGAGCGGGCGCGCTCATGCTTCGAGACCGGATTCCACGGCACCGGCGCCGACACCATCTCCCAGAATTCCTTCAGCCGCGGCACGCGCTCGGCCGGCTCGTTGCCGGCGATGATCGCGGCGTTGATGGCGCCGATCGAGATGCCGGCGATCCATTCCGGCTCAAAGCCTGCGTGGCAGAGGGCCTGAAAGGCGCCGGCCTGATAGGAGCCGAGCGCGCCGCCGCCCTGAAGAACCAGCACGCGCTGCGCTTGCGCGGGCGTCGAGGCCGGCGCGGAATCCGAAGTATCCATGCGTAACCGTTGGGTCAGGAAATGACTTGAGGTGCACCGTGGCGGCTGTTCGCCGCGGCGTCAATCAACGAGATGCAGGGCTCTTCGTTTGAGCATGATCTCCGCGCAAACGCTTCGCGTTTGTCGCAGGGATAACCGCCTCACACTTCCGGATCATGCTCCAGATCACGCGGAATTTATCGAGATCAGGTTGCCGCCAAAATGAGCGTCCAGAACACCTTGTACTTGGTGTTGGGTGCATAGACCGCCGCGATGCCCATTTTTGTGACACCGCCCTTCAGCATATTGGCCTTGTGCGGCGGTGAATCGCGCCATCCCGAAAAGGCTTCGGCAAGCGTGTGATAGCCGGCCGAGATGTTCTCGACCGCCACCGTCGCGGGATAGCCCCCGGCCTGCAGCCGCTTACCGAGCGGGGCCTTCACGTCATGGTCCATCTTGTTGCGGGCGGCCATCGCCTGCGATTGCTGCTCGGCGAGCTTGGTCAGGTCCGGATCCACCACGACGGTGCCAAGACCATTGTTCTGGCGGTACTGCGAGAACATGATCGCGGCGGCCTGGCTATCCAGCACCGCGCCGGGCTGTGCCATGTTGAGATACATGGTCGGTTCTTCCGGGAGTTTGGTGTCGGCGGCGCAGCCGGCAAGCACCAGAAGCCCGAACAGGGCGACCGTCGTCCGTTTCACTTTTGAGAACCCCCAAGGTTGGCCCGCCGTTGTTGCATACCAACCGTGGCTGAATGGTGAACAGGGGCTAACTTTTGGCCATCAAAGGCCACCGCGCCCCGGGCCCCGTAGCCCGGATGGAGCGGAGCGCAATCCGGGGAACGGTCGATCCGCGGAACGAAGTCCCGGATGACGCGGAGCCTGTCATCGGGCGCGCGTTCGCGCGACCCGTTGGCTTCATCCGGGCTACGGGGCCTCGGTGATCGGCCCGCTTCCCCTTCCCCCTGAAAGGGGGAAGGTCGGGATGGGGGTCGGTCACAGGCGACAGCGATGCTGCGGAGGCAAGATCCCCGCCCGCTTTGCTCTGGCGAGCAAAGCGACCTCCCCTTTTCAAGGGGAGGTTCGGGTCGAGCGGGTCGGGCCCTACTCCTGGGCGGCAAAGATCCGGTAGCGGCGGGGCTGCAGGGAGACGATTTCGCCGGCCTGGAGCTCGCGGTCGCGGGGGGCGTCGATCTCGATCACGGTCTTGCCCTCGCTGCCCGACAGGGCCACCTCGGCGCGCTGGATCGGACCGAATGAACGGACATGCCGGATGGCGCCTTCCAGGGCGCCGGTTCCGGCCGGGCCGACCGCCATGTCGTGGCGGCGGACGAACAGTTTTGCCGCGCCCGATGCCGCGCCGAGCGCCGGAATGTTCAGGGGACGGCCGTCCAGCCGCACCGCATCGCCGGCGACGTCGACCGGCAGCACGATGGATTCGCCGATGAAGCCGTGCACGAAGGCGGTCGCCGGATTGTCATAGACCTCGCCGGGCGAGCCGATCTGCTCGATCTTGCCCTTGTCCATCACCACGACGCGGTTGGCGACTTCGAGCGCTTCTTCCTGGTCATGGGTGACGAAGATCGAGGTGACGTGGATCTCGTTGTGCAGCGAGCGCAGCCATTGCCTGAGCTCCTTGCGCACCTTGGCATCGAGCGCGCCGAACGGCTCGTCGAGCAAGAGGATCCGCGGCTCGATCGCGAGCGCGCGCGCCAGCGCGATGCGCTGGCGCTGGCCGCCGGACAATTGGCTGGGATAGCGGTTGGCCAGCCAATCGAGCTGCACCAAGTCGAGCAACTCCTTGACGCGGGCACGGATCGTCGCTTCGTCCTTGCGGATCGCGCGCGGCTGCACCCGCAGGCCGAAGGCGACGTTCTCGAACACCGTCATGTGGCGGAACAGCGCGTAGTGCTGGAACACGAAGCCGACCTGGCGCTCGCTGGCGCCGCGCGAGAGCGCATTCTCGCCGTCGATCGCGACCTCGCCCGAGTCGGGCCAGTCCAGGCCCGCGATGATGCGCAGCAGCGTCGTCTTGCCGGAACCCGACGGACCGAGCAGGGCCAGCAACTCGCCGTCGGCGACCTTGAGATCGACATTGTCGAGCGCGGCGAAGCTGCCGAACGTCTTTACGATATTCTTGACTTCAATCGCCATCGGGCACCTCTGCCTCGTCGAGCCGCCGCTCAAGAACGGTTTTCGCCACCAGGGTGATCAGCGCCAGCATCGCGAGCAGCGACGCGATCGCGAACGAGGCGACGAACTGGTATTCGTTGTAGAGAATTTCGACCAGCAGCGGCATCGTGTTGGTCTCGCCACGGATGTGGCCGGAGACGACCGACACCGCGCCGAACTCGCCCATCGCGCGCGCGTTGCAGAGCAGGACGCCGTACAGCAGGCCCCATTTGATGTTGGGCAGCGTGACGCGGAAGAAGGTCTGCAGGCCGGAGGCGCCGAGCGAGATCGCCGCCTCCTCTTCCTGGGTGCCCTGCTCCTGCATCAGCGGGATCAGCGCGCGCGCCACGAAGGGGAAAGTGACGAAGATCGTCGCCAGCGCGATGCCGGGCACCGCGAACAGGATGTGGACGTTATGCGCCTGCAGCCACGGCCCGAAATAGCCCTGCGCGCCGAACAGCAGCACGAAGACCAGGCCCGAAATCACCGGCGAAACCGAGAACGGCAGGTCGATCAGCGTGATCAGGAAGGTCTTGCCGGTGAACTCGAACTTCGAGATCGCCCAGGCCGCGATCACGCCGAACACGAGATTGAGCGTGACCGAGATCGCGGCGATCAAGAGCGTCAGCTTGATGGCGGCGAGCGCCTCGGGCTCCGCCAGCGCCGCGAAATAGGCGACGACACCTTTCGAGAACGCCGACGCAAACACCACGACCAGCGGCAGCACGACGAAAATGCTGAGGAAGGCGATCGCGAGCGCGATGATGATGAAGCGGACCGGGCCGGGCTCGGTGCGCAAATTGCGCTGCGCCGTCCCCGGCTCCGCGCGCGCGATCTCGAGCCGCGGCGCCGGCGCCGCCACGCTGACATCGGTCGCGGGTGCGTAGGTCCGCAGTTGCGTGGTCGAGGTCACCAATCCCGTCTGCATCGACATCTTGAGCCTCAATGCACGGGGATGCGGGCCTGCGCCCAGCGCTGCAGCCGGTTGATCAGGAAGATGATCAGGAACGAGGCCACCAGCATCACGACCGCGATCGCGGTGGCATCGGCATAGCGGAATTCGGACAGCCGGATCACGATCAACAGCGGCGCGATCTCGGAGACATTGGGCAGATTGCCCGCGATGAAGATCACCGAGCCGTATTCACCGATGGCGCGGGCGAAGGCCAGCGCGAAGCCGGTGAGCAGCGCCGGGATCAGGCTCGGCAGGATGACGCGAAACACGGTGTGCCAGCGATTGGCGCCGAGGCTCGCCGCCGCCTCCTCGATCTCGGGATCGAGATCGATCAGCACCGGCTGCACCGTGCGCACCACGAACGGAATGCCGATGAAGATCATCGCGATGAAGATCCCGATCGGCGTGAACGCGACCTTGATGCCGAGCTCGGCGAGCGGCGCGCCGAGCCAGCCCTTCTGGGCGAACAGCTGCGTCAACGCGACGCCGGCGACCGCCGTCGGCAAGGCAAAGGGAATGTCGACGATGGCGTCGAACAGTCGCCGGCCGGGAAAGCGGTAGCGCACCAGCGCCCAGACGATGATGGTGCCCATCACCAGGTTGACGCAGGCGGCCGCAAACGAAAGCCCAAACGAAATCTTCAGGGCGTTCAGGGTGCGGCGGCTGGTGATGATGCCCCAGAACTGGTCGAGGCTGAGCTCGAACGTCTTGAGGAACAGCGCGGCCAGCGGAATCAGGATGATAACGGAGAGCCATGTCAGGGTCAGTCCCATGGTGAGACCGAACCCCGGCAGGGTACTGCGCCGTGCAACCGCTGTGCTCACATATCCCCCTGATAATCCGATCAGTTCTTGTAAATCTGATCGAAGATGCCGCCCTCGGCGAAGTGCTCCTTCTGCGCCTTGGTCCAACCACCAAAAACGTCGTCGATGGTGAAAAGTTCAACCTTGGCGAAGGATTTTTCGTACTCCTTGGCGATCTCGGGATCGCGCGGCCGGTAGGAGTTGCGCGCGGCGATCTCCTGGCCTTCCTTGGTGTACCAGTACTTCAGATAGGCCTCGGCGACGGCGCGGGTGCCCTTCTTGTCGGCCACCTTGTCGACCACCGCGACCGGCGGCTCGGCCAGGATCGACCGCGGCGGGGCCACGATCTCGAACCTGTCCGCACCGAATTCGCGCAGCGCCAGAAAGGCCTCGTTCTCCCACGCCAGCAGCACGTCGCCGACGCCGCGCTCGACGAAGGTCACGGTCGAGCCGCGCGCGCCGGTGTCGAGCACCGGCACGTTCTGATAGAGATCGGCGACGAACTTCTTCGCCTTGTCGGCTGATCCGAACTTCTTCTGCGCATAGCCCCAGGCGGCGAGATAATTCCAGCGCGCGCCGCCCGAGGTCTTCGGGTTCGGCGTGATGACGCTGACGCCGGGCTTGATCAAATCGTCCCAATCCTTGATGCCCTTGGGATTGCCCTTGCGCACCAGGAACACGATGGTCGAGGTGTAGGGCGAGGCATTGAGCGGCAGCCGCTTCTGCCAGTCGGCGGCGATCAGGCCCTTGCCCGCGATCGCATCGATGTCATAGGCAAGCGCCAGCGTGACGACATCGGCCTGCAATCCGTCGATCACCGAGCGCGCCTGCGAACCCGAGCCGCCATGCGACTGCTTGATCTCGACGCTCTTGCCGGTTTCCTTCTGATAGGCCGCGGCGAACGCCTTGTTGAAATCGACATAGAGCTCGCGCGTCGGATCGTAGGACACGTTCAGCAGCGAATAGTCGGCCGCAAAGGCCGAGCTCGCCCACAACAGTCCCGCGACCAGCGGCAGGATACGACGGATCATTTCTGTCTCCATTCAACCTGAGAAATGTCAGGGAACATGCAAGACATAACTCACGGCGAAGTGGTCTTAAGTCAACGAAACCGGTTTTCTTTGTTTTCGGCGGCGCAGCGCGCTTGTGCTACGAGGTCGCCGCACTGCGAAGGCTTTGTAGCGTCGCCAAATCGCGATGAACCGTCATCGCGATCGAGCGCCCTGCTCCATGCCCTATGACATCTTCATTGTATGGATGCCGCATTCCGTCTTGGCCCGGCCGCGCCAGCGGCCGTCGCGCGCATCCTCGCCGGCAGCGGACCGGCTGCTGCAAGGCATACACCCGACCGACTGATATCCCGATGCGACAAGTGGATGCGGCGGCAGCTTGCCGAGCGTGTAGATCGCCTCGATCTCCTCGCGGGAGACATTGGCGAACGGATTGAATTTCAGCCTGACGCCGTCATCCTCGACAACCGGGATGTCGGCGCGGGCACCGCCCTGGAAACGCTTGCGGCCGTTGATCCAGCCGGCGAACGGCTTCAGCGCGCGCGCCAGCGGCTCGACTTTGCGGATGCGGCAGCAGGCGTCGGGATCGGTGAACCACAATTCGCGGTCCGGATCCTGTCGCGACAGCGCTTCCTCATCGGGCTTGATCGAACGCACATCGGTGAGGCCGAGCGTTTCGATCAGCGTGTCACGGTAAGCCAGCGTCTCCTCGAACAGCCAGCCGGTATCGAGAAACACCACCGGAATCGCCGGATCGACGTCCGCCATCACCTTGAGCAGCGCGGCGGACTCGGTGCCGAACGACGACACCAGCGCCACTTTCTCGCGGCCGAGCGTCCTGACCGCGGCCGCGATCACCTCGGCGGGTGATGCCGTGCGCAGCGCGCGATCGAGCACATCGGCCGCGGGCAATGCGGCCGGGGCCACTGCGAGCTCTGGTGCAAGCGTGCTCACTGGCCGGCGCTCTCCGAGTGACGCAGCTGCGTGCGGCGGTTGAGTGCGGTGACGCGGCCGTCGCCGGTCGGCTGGTAGAACACCGAATAGCGCTTCATGGTCGCGGCAAACGCGTCGGCATCGGCATCCTTCTTCACCTCGAAGGCGTCGAAGCCGGCGCGCGTCATGAACACGAACTGGTCGCGCAGGATCTGGCCGGTGGCGCGCAGCTCGCCGTCATAGCCGTAACGCTCGCGCAGCAGACGGGCCTGGCTGTAGGCGCGGCCGTCGCGGAAGGTCGGAAACACCAGCGCGACCGAGGCCAGCCGATCGAGATGCGGCACGAGATCGTCGAGGTTGCGGTTGTTCGGCCAGATCACGCCTAGCTTGCCGGGACGGCGCAGCAGCGCCTCCGGATCGGCGAGAAAGCGCTCGGCGCTCACCAGCACCGCGCCATCGCCCGGCAGCTCGGCGCCGTCGGCGACATGCACGAACAGATCGGTGGTGATTCTTCCCTGCTTAACGAGTGGCATAGACCCGCTCCCTGATAGGCTCGACGCCCAGACGCTTCACCGTATCGACGAACAATTCCTCGGGACGGTCGCGCAGCGCGAGATAGGCTTCGACAATGTCTTCGATCACATCGGCGACTTCCGCATAGGGAACGGCCGGGCCGATCAGCGTGCCCAACTGCGCGCTCTCGTCGGCGCGGCCGCCGATCGTGATCTGGTAGAATTCCTCGCCGTTCTTCTCGACGCCGAGAATGCCGATGTGGCCGACATGGTGATGGCCGCAGGCATTGATGCAGCCGGAGATGTTGATGTGCAGCCGGCCGATCAGGTCGGCGGTGTCGTGGTTGGCGAAGCGGCGCGTCAGCTCCTGCGCGATCGGGATCGAGCGCGCGTTGGCCAGCGAGCAGTAATCCAGCCCGGGGCAGGCGATGATGTCGGTGACGAGGTTGACGTTCGGCGTCGCGAGGCCGAGGCGATCGAGCGCCTTGAACAGCTGCGGCAGGTCGCGCTTGGCGACGTGCGGCAGCGCCAGGTTCTGCTCGTGGCCGACGCGGATCTCGCCGAACGAATATTTGTCGGCGAGGTCGGCGACCGCGTCCATCTGCTCCGCGGTGGCATCGCCCGGAGGGCCACCGACCGGCTTCAGCGACAGCGTCACAATCGAGTAGCCCTGCACCTTGTGCGCCGACACCGAGTTCTTGCGCCAGCGCTCGAACAGCTTGTCATGCGCGGCCTGCTTCAGCTCGTCCGGCATGTGCGGCAGCTTCTCGTAAGGCGGATAGGAGAAGCGCGAGCGGACCTCCTCGATGGCGGTGTGATCGAGCGTCAGCCCGACATCGCCCATCGCCTTCCACTCCTCCTCGACTTCCCTGGCGAACTTCTCGATGCCGAGCTCGTGCACCAGGATCTTGATGCGCGCCTTGTAGATGTTGTCGCGGCGGCCGTACTGGTTGTAGACGCGCAGGATCGCCTCGATGTAGCTCAGGATGTCGCGGCCCGAAACGAACGGCTTGATGGTCTTGGCGATGAACGGCGTGCGGCCGAGGCCGCCGCCGACCAGCACCTCGAAGCCGGTCTCGCCGTCGGCATTCTTGTGCAGGCGCAGCCCGATATCGTGGATCTTGATCGCGGCGCGATCGTGCTCGGCGGCCGTGATCGCGATCTTGAACTTGCGCGGCAGGAACGAGAATTCCGGATGCAGTGTGGTGTGCTGGCGGATCAGCTCCGACCAGATCCGCGGATCTTCGATCTCGCCCGGCGCGACGCCGGCCCACTGGTCCGAGGTGACGTTGCGCATGTTGTTGCCGGAGGTCTGCATCGCATGGATGCCGACTTCGGCAAGATCGGCCAGCGCGTCGGGCAGCTCGGCGAGCTTGATCCAGTTGAACTGGATGTTCTGCCGCGTGGTGAAGTGGCCGTAGCCGCGATCGTAGCGGCGCGCGACATGGGCGAGCCGGCGCAGCTGCTTCGACGACAGCGTGCCGTAGGGGATCGCGACGCGGAACATGTAGGCGTGCAACTGTAAATACACGCCGTTCTGCAAGCGCAGGATCTTGAATTCGTCCTCGGTGAGCTCGCCGGAAAGGCGGCGCTTCACCTGGTCGCGAAATTCCGAAACACGCTCGTTGATCAGCGTGCGGTCGAGTTCGTCATATGCATACATGATGGATGAGCCTTACGCCGGCACCTGGAGATCGATCGTGACGCCCTTGGCGCGGATATGTTCGCGAAGATTGCCCGGCTTGAGCTTGCCGCCGTCCTTGAGCTCGACCGGCGCGATGTAGGGGCCGACCGCGCCGACATCGTCGGCGGTGGCTTCGGCCAAGAGCGCGCGCGCGTCGTCGGAGGTGCTGACGACAGCGGAATCGGACAGTTCGGTGGACCAGCCTTGCTTGGCGGTTCGGTACACCACGGCACCATCCCAGGTGCGGTTGGCGGTCACCACCGAGGGGCCCGTGATCCTGATTTTCTTCTGTTCAAGCGGAGAGGTCATTCGGCAGCTTTCAGCAGTTCGGAGAACATCTGGTTGGAGAAGAGTTGGGTGACGTTGGACCGGCTCCACGGCGCGGAATGCGCGACCACGTCGCCGATGATGAGAATGGCGGGACCGCCATCGACCTGTTTGACGAGTTCCGGCAGCCGCGCCAGCGTGCCGACCGCGGCCTTGGCATCCGGCCGCGTCACGCGCGCGAACACGCCGACCGGCGTCTCCGGCGAGCGGCCCGCGGCAAGCATGCCTTCGCGGATCGAGGGCGCGGCGGTCATGCCCATATAGACGACGACGGTCATCTTCTTGTCTGTCAGCACCGACCAGTCGACGACCTCGGCATCGCGCGCCTTGTGCGCGGTGAGGAAGGTGATGCGCAGTGCCTCGTGCCTGAAGGTCAGCGGCACTTCGAATTGCGCGGCGGCGCCCAGACCGGCCGAGACGCCCGGAATGATGGAGTAAGCGACGCCGGCGTCGCGCAGCGCCTCGATTTCCTCGCCGCCGCGGCCAAAGATAAAGGGATCGCCGCCCTTCAGCCGCACCGCGCGCTGGCCCGACTGCGCCGCCTCGATCATCAATGCATTGATGGCGTCCTGGCCGATGCCGGGCTTGCCGACACGGCGGCCGACCGGGATCCGCGTGGCATCGCGCCGGATGCGGTCGAGAATTTCCGGCGACACCAACTCGTCATAGAACACGACGTCCGCATCCTGCAGCGCGCGCAACGCCTTCACCGTAAGCAGATCCGGATCGCCGGGACCGGCGCCGACCAGCGTCACGCGACCGATGGCCTTGCCTTCCGCGCTCGCGCCGGCGAATGCGGCGGGATCGGTGATCGCGTTCAGCGCCCGCTCGGCCTCGTCCTTGCGGCCGGCCAGCACCAGTGCGCCGATCGGGCCGTCGACGATGCGCTCCCAGAAGCGGCGGCGCAGCGGAAACTCTTCGATGCGGGCGTGGATCGATTTGCGGACGCCGCCGATGAAGCCGGCGAGATCGCCGGTCCGCGCCGGCAGCACCGCCTCGATCTTCTCGCGGATGCGGCGCGCCACCACCGGCGACGTACCGCCGGTGCCGACCGCGACCACGACATCGCCGCGATCGACGATCGCCGGCATGATGAAGGTGGAATGCACGAGGTCGTCCATCACATTGACCGGCAGGCCGATCGCTTTGGCACGCACCGACATCGCAACACCGATCTCGCCGGCGCCGGCACAGAGGACGGCGATGACATCGGAGAGATCGGCGGCGAGCGGATCGCCTTCGGCGCGCTCGATCCGCGCGGCGTCCTCCGCCGCGAGACCGGCAATGTCATGATCGCCGTCGGTTGCGTACCAGCGCACTGCGGCACCGGCGGCTGCAAGCAGCCGCAGCTTGGCGCGCACGAGCTCGCCCGCTCCAACGAGCAGCACCTTGCCACTTTGCAGATCCAGAAACACCGGCAGATATCGCATCAGACACTCGCTTCCCCAATTTGGGGGTTGACTGAAATTATTTTCTATTTATCTCTCGATCAAGCCCAGCAAAGAGAAAATTATTTCTTCTCTATTGCAACGCAACTTTAGAATTTTCAACTCCACAGGCCAAGGCCAAGAGATGCATCTTCTCGACAACGAATCCGTCGCCGCCAGGACGCGGTCCGCAGCCCTTAGCAATGCATCTTCCGTGCCGGGGATTCCCGCCAATCAGGCACCGCCGTCGATGGATCATCTCGACGAGCTGGAGGCGCAGAGCATCTACATTCTGCGCGAGGCGTTCGCCCGGCTGAAGAAGCTCGCGCTGCTGTGGTCGCTCGGCAAGGATTCCAACGTGATGATCTGGCTGGCGCGCAAGGCGTTCTTCGGCCGCGTCCCGTTCCCCGCGCTGCATGTCGACACCGGCAAGAAGTTTCCGGAGATGTATGCGTTCCGCGATCGGTTCGGAAAGGAATGGGACCTCGACCTGCGCGTCGAGCCCTGCCCGCCGATCGACAGCGTCGACCCGACTTTGCCGCCGGCCGCGCGCTCCGCCGCACGCAAGACCGAGGGGTTGAAGCTCGCACTCAACAAATTCGGCTTTGACGGACTGATCGCCGGCATCCGCCGCGACGAAGAGGCGACCCGCGCCAAGGAGCGCGTGTTCTCGCCGCGCGGTCTCGAGGGCGAATGGGACGTCCGCGACCAGCCGCCGGAGTTCTGGGACCAGTTCAACGCCTCGCCGCCGCAGGGCGCGCATTTGCGCATCCATCCGATCCTGCATTGGACCGAGGCCGACATCTGGGCCTACACCAAGCGCGAAGGCATTCCGATCATCCCGCTCTATCTCGCCAAGGACGGCAAGCGCTACCGCTCGCTGGGTGATGCCGACATCACCTTCCCGGTCGCCTCCACCGCCTCCAACATCGACGAGATCCTCACCGAGCTCGACGGCACCAAGGTCCCGGAGCGCGCCGGCCGCGCGCTCGACCACGAGACCGAGGATGCGTTCGAGCGGCTGCGCGTCGCCGGCTATCTCTGATCGACACTCGAAGCAACACCTGACTCCAAGCAACTTGGCTTCCCACTTCGTGCGAGCGTTCCGATGAACATGATCCTTCCCACCGCCTCGATCTCGGCAACGCCCAACGGCACGACGCGGCCGCAAGTGCGCATCGTCATCGTCGGCCACGTCGATCACGGCAAGTCGACGCTGGTCGGGCGTCTGTTGCATGAGACCGGCAGCCTGCCGGACGGCAAGCTGGAAATGCTGAAGGCGGTGAGCGCGCGGCGCGGCATGCCGTTCGAGTGGTCGTTCCTGCTCGATGCGCTACAGACCGAGCGCGACCAGGGCATCACCATCGACACCACCCAGATCCGCTTCCGCACCCGCTCGCGCGACGTCGTGCTGATCGACGCGCCCGGCCACGCAGAGTTCCTGCGCAACATGATCACCGGCGCCTCGCAGGCCGACGGCGCGGTGCTGATCATCGATGCGCTGGAAGGCGTGCGCGACCAGACCAGGCGGCACGGCTATCTCCTGCATCTGCTCGGCGTGAAGCAGGTCGCGGTCGTGGTCAACAAGATGGACCGGGTCGAGTTCAGCGCCGATCGCTTCAAGGAGATCAGCGACGAGATTTCCGCGCATCTGATCGGCCTCGGCGTGACGCCCACGGCGGTGATCCCGATCTCGGCGCGCGACGGCGACGGCGTCGCCGAGCGCACGGCGCGGATCGGCTGGTACCAGGGACCGACGGTGGTCGAGGCGCTCGATGCGCTCGAGCCGGCACGCCCGCTGGCCGAGCTGCCGCTGCGGCTGCCGGTGCAGGCGATTTACAAGTTCGACGACCGCCGCATCGTGGCCGGCCGCATCGAATCCGGCAGCCTGAAGGCCGGCGATGAGATCGTGATCATGCCGACCGGCAAGATCGCGCAGATCAAGACCGTCGAGAGCTGGCCGGTGACGCCGGCGGGCGGACCGCAGGGCGCCGGGCGCTCGGTCGGCATCACGCTCGACCGCGAATTGTTCCTCGAGCGCGGCGACATCATCGGACATTCCGGGCAGAGTCCGCGCGACACCCGCCGCATCCGCGCCCGGATCTTCTGGCTGCACGACAAGCCGCTGACCAAGGGCGAGCAGATCCTGATCCGGCTCGGCACCAAGGAAAGCCGCGCCACCGTGGTCGCGATCGAGAAGGCGATCGATCCCGGCGCGCTGTCCAACGAAGAGAACACCGCGATCGCACGCAACCATGTCGGCGAGATCGACATCTCGCTGGCGCAGCCGGTTGCAACCGATCCCTACACCGACAATCCGCGCACCGGCCGCCTCGTGATCGAGGTCAACGGCCGCATCGCCGGCGGCGGTCTCGTGCTGTCGGTCGACGCCGGCCGGCCGGCGGTGCCGGTCGATATCGTGCCGGTGGAATCCGCGCTGCGGCCGGACGAGCGTTCGGCGCGCTACCATCACAACGGCGCGGTGATCTGGCTGACCGGCCTGCCCGGCTCGGGCAAGTCGACCCTGGCGCGGGCGCTGGAGCGGCGCCTGTTCGGCAATGGCGGCTCGCCGATCCTGCTTGATGGCGACACGCTGCGTGCCGGGCTGAACGGCGATCTCGGCTTCTCGCCGCAGGACCGCGCCGAAAACATCCGCCGCCTCGCCGAAGTCGCGACCCATCTGGCGCGCAACGGCCATATCGCGATCGTCGCCGCGGTGTCGCCATCGTCCGCCGACCGTGCGGCAGCGCGCCGCATCGCCGACAGCGCATTCCGCGAAATCTATGTCGCGACGCCGGCCGAGGTCTGCGAGACCCGCGATCCCAAGGGCCATTACGCCAAGGCCCGCTCCGGCGGATTGCCGTCTTTCACCGGCATCACCAATGACTACCAGCCGCCGACCGGCAATGAACTGACCATCGACACCTCGAACCGCTCGGTCAGTGATGCCACCGACGAGATCGAGCGGATGCTGACCACGACCGGCATCCTGTTCGACGAACTGACCGACCTCGCGGCGAATATCTAGGCGGCGTGGCCTCCTCCTCTGGGGGGCCTTCTCAGAACCGTGGCTTTAGGGCTAAAAGGGCCGTGAACGCGGCCCTTTGGCGCGTTTTTTGCTGATTTCTTCTGAAAACAGCCCCTAAACGCCCCGTTTCTTTGAGAAAGCCCATCATGACTCGTGTCGATGCCCATGGATTGAAGATCGCCCCTGTCCTGTTCGATTTCATCGCCAAGGAGGCGACGCCGAAAACCGGGATCGCCCCGGATGCGTTCTGGGCCGGACTTGCCGCCATCATCCAGAAGCTCGGACCGAAGAACCGCGAGCTGCTCGCGGTCCGCGACGCGCTGCAGGCCAAGATCGACGACTGGCATCGCGCCAACAAGGGCAAGGCGTTCGACATCAACGCCTACACTGCGTTCCTCAAGGACATCGGCTACCTGCTGCCCGAGCCCGCGACCCACAAGGTCGAGACCGCAAATGTCGATGAGGAAATCGGCAAGATCTGCGGCCCGCAGCTGGTGGTGCCGCTCACCAACGCCCGCTACGCGCTGAACGCCGCCAACGCGCGCTGGGGTTCGCTGTACGACGCGTTCTACGGCACCGACGCGATCCCGCACGATCCGAGCGAGGCTGGGCGCGGTTACAACAAGGCTCGCGGCGACAAGGTGATCGCGAAGGCGAAGGCGTTCCTCGACGCCGCCGTGCCGCTTGCGACCGGAAGCCACACCGACGTGACCTCCTACGCCGTGATCGCGGGCCAGCTCTCGGTCAAGCTGAAGAGCGGCAATTCGACCGCGCTGAAGAACGCCGCCCAGTTCGCCGGCTATCAGGGCGACGCGGCCCAGCCTTCCGTGATCCTGCTCGTCAACAACGGCATGCATGTCGAGGTCAAGATCGACCGCAGCAACGTCATCGGCAAGGATGACCCGGCCGGCGTCGCCGACATGATCCTGGAATCGGCGGTCTCCACCATTCTCGACATGGAAGACTCGGTCGCCGCCGTCGACGCCGAGGACAAGGTGCTGGTCTATCGCAACACGCTCGGCCTGATGAACGGCACGCTGTCGGCCGATTTCGAGAAGGGCGGCAAGACGCTGACCCGCTCGCTCAATGCCGACCGCGTCTACAAGAAGCGCGACGGCAGCGAGCTGAAGCTGCACGGCCGCAGCCTGCTGCTGATGCGCAATGTCGGCCACCACATGTTCACCGACGCCGTGCTCGACGCCAAGGGCGAGGAAATCCCGGAAGGCATTCTGGACGCCGCGGTCGCTGGCCTGCTCGCGATCCACGACCTCAAGGGCAATTCCAAGGTCAAGAACAGCCGCACCGGCTCGGCCTATATCGTCAAGCCGAAGATGCACGGCCCCGACGAGGTGACGCTGACCTGCGACCTGTTCGCCGAGGTCGAGAAGATGCTCGGCCTGCCGGAGAACACGCTGAAGGTCGGCATCATGGACGAGGAGCGCCGCACCACGGTCAACCTCAAGGCCTGCATCCAGCGCGCCTCCAAGCGCATCATGTTCATCAACACCGGCTTCCTCGATCGTACCGGCGACGAGATCCACACCTCGATGGAAGCGGGTCCGATGATCCGCAAGAACGACATGAAGGCGCAGCCCTGGATCAAGGCCTATGAGGACTGGAACGTCGACAACGGCCTGATCGACGGCCTGCCCGGCCATGCCCAGATCGGCAAGGGCATGTGGGCCGCGCCCGACAAGATGGCCGACATGCTGGCGCAGAAGATCGGCCATCCGCAGGCCGGCGCCACCACCGCCTGGGTGCCGTCGCCGACCGCGGCCACGCTGCACGCGCTGCACTATCACCAGGTCAACGTGATCGCCCGGCAGCAGGAGCTCGCCAAGGGCGGGCCGCGCGCAAAGCTGTCCGACATCCTCACCATCCCGGTGTCGCAGTCGAACTGGGCGCCCGACGACGTCAAGCAGGAGATTGACAACAACTGCCAGGGCATCCTGGGCTACGTCGTGCGCTGGATCGACCAGGGCGTCGGCTGCTCCAAGGTGCCCGACATCCACGATGTCGGCCTGATGGAGGACCGCGCCACGCTGCGCATCTCGAGCCAGCACCTCGCGAACTGGCTGCACCAGGGCGTCATCACCAGGGATCAGGTGCTGGAGTCGCTGAAGCGCATGGCTGTCGTCGTCGACAAGCAGAACGCCGGCGATTCGCTCTACAAGCCGATGGCGCCTTCATTTGATGGCGTTGCCTTCAAGGCGGCTTGCGACCTGATCTTCGAAGGCCGCACGCAGCCGAACGGCTACACCGAATACATCCTCACCGCGCGCCGCCGCGAGGCCAAGGCCGCGGGCTGATCCGCGAGCGATCGCAACGACTAAGCAAAGCCCCGGTGCGAGCCGGGGCTTTTTTGTTGGCGCCGCGAGCCCGCCGTCGCAGGAGCGCACTGCCAAAATATCGAAAACAACCCCATGCAAAGGTGCCGGCGGCTGCCAGCGGACACGGCAACTTGACATCTGCGGTATTATTCTACTATTCCGAAATTGTGCAGCCTTGTAGCCATCCTTCAAGACGCCAGCCGTTGGCGGGCTCCTCGGATGACGGGGTGATTGCTCAGCTTGCTCGGCGTCATCACCCGCGCATGCGGGTGATCCAGTATTCCAGAGGCCGCAGTGCTTGAGCCGAGAGGCCGCGGCGTACTGGATCGCCCGGTCCATGTGCGCAATTGCGCACAGGCCGGGCGATGACAGCGGTGTATCGGTGTATCTACGTCATTGCGAGGAGCGAAGCGACGAAGCTAAAACACCGCCAGATACTTCAGCAGCGAGATAATGCCGATGATGATGACGACGGCGCGGGCGATCTGCTTGGCGCGGCCGTCGAGCGGCAGCATGTTGATGAGATAAAGAACGAGAATAACGACAAGGAAGGTGACGAGTACGCCGACGAGCATGCGGAGCCCCCTGATGGCATCGGTGAATGTGCTGTTCGCCCTTTGCTAACGTGCAGGAGGCAGGCCGGTTCCGCGCCAGGAACCGAAAGCGGCCACCCACGTGCGATCGACGCTATTCGCGTGCCAGCACCGCCGGCCGGCCATATTTGGCGCGGATGCGATCCGGCGCCGGCGTGAAGTTGAGCTGCGCGCCGCGCCGGTCCGGACGGCCCACCGACATTAGCCCGTCCTTGCCGGCAACGATGTCGCCCTTGCGCAAGGTCGGATCGTCCTCGATTTTCACCGCGGCGAGGCCGACCGAGTCCTTGCCGTTGCAGGTGCAGCCCGAGACCAGCTCGTCGCGATAGCGGAACGCGTTAGGGAGCTCGGAATACGGCTTGCCGTCTTCCGTCGCGGCGTTGTCGATATTGCCGCCATAGACCACTTCGGTCGCGCTCGCCGGGCAGAAGCTGTTGCAGCTTTCCGCCTTGCTCTGGTTGCCGGTCGCCGCAAGCGGGAAATAGCGGCCGTCGCAGGTCCGCACGCAATAGGCCTGGCCGACGTCATAGCGCAGACGGCGCTCGACCCGCGGCGCCATCGGCGCCGGGCCGTCGTCGAACGGCATCCGGATCACCGGCGGGCGGCCATGCATGAAGCCGCCGAACAGTTGCGAGAAAAAATCCTGAGCTTGCGCCGCAGGCGCAAGCGACAGGCCGAGCAATGCCGCCGTCCCGAACGCGCAGCGCCTTACGTGCCGTTTCACCATCACCGACCTCGGTACAATGCCGATCCCCAGGAGCCCCGTTCCGATTGAATCGGAACGCGGCTCTCGATTCTTGTTCTGACTCGTTTTCGCTCTAGTACAACGAGGAAGCCGTCGGGATGTTCATTGCCTGACGCCCCGAAGGCAGCGTCATCGCCGCTGGGCGCGGCCGCGCCGCGGCCGGCCGGACCGAGATCTGCGTCGTGGTCGGGCCGATCTCGCGCGCGGCGAGGTGCGGCGCGTTCTTCGGCAGCACCACGACCCTGGTGCCGACATCGACCCGGCTGAACAGGTCGGAAACGTCTTCATTGGTCAGGCGGATGCAGCCGGACGAGACGAACTTGCCGATCGTCGAGGGATCGTTGGTGCCGTGGATGCGGTACTCGCTGGAGCCGAGATACATCGCGCGCGCACCGAGCGGGTTGCCCGGGCCACCGGCCATGAAGCGCGGCAGATAGGGCTGGCGCCTGATCATCTCGGCCGGCGGATGCCAGTCCGGCCATTCCGCCTTGCGGCTGATGCTTTGCACGCCGGCCCAGGTGAAGCCCTCGCGGCCGACGCCGACGCCGTAGCGGATCGCCCGGCCGCCGCCGAGCACGTAATAGAGTGCGGTGTTGCCGGTATCGATGATGATGGTGCCGGGCGCCTCGGTCGTGTTGAGGGCGACGGTGGTCCGGCGCAGCCGCTCCGGCAGCGCGCCGTCCTCGCCGGCCCCACTCGAAGGGTCGTTCATCACCTCGTCGGCGGGAAATGCGCCCGGTTGCGTCGACGCATAGCCGAGCGCGGAAGAGCGGACCTGGGCGCTGGCCGACGTGCTGACGACAAGCGGCGTCACCAACAGGACGCTGCCGATGGCAAGAGTGCGGGCAAGGGTGCGCGCGGCGCGCGACGCAAGCCGGCGGCTGGAAACAAACTGCTGTGTCATGTGCTGCCCCTGGACGGGATGCGCATCGTGGTGATGCGATGCCGGGCCAACGCGCATGGCCGCGAGTCAGTTCCGCCGCGAATCGTCGCGAAGCCGCGATTGTCAACCCGTCACGTCTCACGAAGCCGCGATGGAACTTTCTGTGCAGCGATCAGTTGTCATCGCGCAATTCGGCGCGCGGGGCGACCACGCGACGGGTTTGTTCGTCCTCACGCGGGAGGAGTTCGGTGCGCGCCTTTCCGAGTGAAGACCTGCTTGGCAATGCGCCCGAAGGCACGCCAGTCCCCGACAGCAAGATCGAACTGCCGCCGGTGGTCAGCCGCGCCGAGGCCGTCGCCTTCGCATTGATCGCCCTGCTGGTCATTGTCGTTGTGGCGGTGCTCTATCTCGCACGCGCCTTCTTCCTCCCAATTACCATGGCTTTCATCGTCGGCACCATGCTGTCGCCGGCGGCGAGCATGCTTGAACGCTATCGGATCCCGCGCGCGCTCGGCGCGGTCGTCATCGTGATCGCGGTCGGCGCCGCCGTCAGCTTC
Source organism: Bradyrhizobium ferriligni (assembly GCF_056837965.1). Taxonomy (NCBI): domain Bacteria; kingdom Pseudomonadati; phylum Pseudomonadota; class Alphaproteobacteria; order Hyphomicrobiales; family Nitrobacteraceae; genus Bradyrhizobium; species Bradyrhizobium ferriligni. The sequence goes on along the minus strand of NZ_JBXEJO010000069.1, from coordinate 26,220 downwards.
ATGGTCGGGCTGATCGCCTCGCCGGTGATGGAGTGGAGCTCGCGGCTGCCCGAACTCGGCGCGATCCTGAGGGAGAAGCTGCATGTGTTCGACCGGCCGCTCGCGCTGTGGCAGGAATTGCAGACCATGGTCGGCGGCTCCGATACGCTGGCCACGCTCCAGCTGCCGAAATTCGAGTGGGTGCAGCCGACGCTGGAATTCCTGTCGCCGACCTTCGCCGAATTCCTGCTGTTCATCGCGACTCTGATCCTGTTCATCGCAAGCTGGAAGGATCTGCGCCGCGCACTGGTGATGGCCTTCAGCGAACGCACGGCGCGGCTGCGTACGCTGCGCATCCTCAACGAGGTCGAGACCCATCTCGGCAATTATCTGCTGACAGTGACCATGATCAATGTCGGCGTCGGCATCGTCACCGGCGCGATCTGCGCGATGACGGGCATGCCAACCCCGGCCGGGCTCGGTGCGCTCGCCGCGACGCTGAACTTCGTTCCGATCATCGGCCCGGTCGCGATGTTCGTCGTGCTGGTCGTGGTCGGCATCATCGCCTCGCCGACCATCGGCGCCGGGCTGATCGCGCCGGCATGTTTTGCGGTCGTGACCTTCCTGGAAGGACATTTCGTGACGCCGACGATCGTCGGCCGGAGGCTGTCGCTGAACGCGCTCGCGGTCTTTCTGGCGCTGGCGTTCTGGACCTGGCTGTGGGGTCCGATGGGCGCCTTCCTGTCGTCACCGCTCTTGATCGTGGCGCTGATCGTCAAGGAGCATTTGATGCCGGTCAATTCGCCGCAGCTGCCGGAAGACTAGCCTCGGTTTCGCATCGGGAACCATGCACCGCGCGGCGCGTTTTTGTTCCAGCACGCAAGTTCTCCGGGAGCCTTCGATGTCGAGCACGGACAGCGCATTTGGGATCAAGAACATGACGGACAAAGCGACCTACGAACGCCTCGAAAAGGATGTCACCGCCGTGAAAAACGATATCGCCGCCCTCACCGAACAGATCACCGACGCGCTGAACTCGTTTGCCAACAACGCGGGCAAGCAGGCACGCCGCCGCTACAAGGATGCGCGCGCCAGTGCGGAAGATACACTCGACGACATGTCGGAGCGCGGCAGCGCGATGATGGGCGCGGCGCAGGATGCCGCATCCTCGATCGAGGAATCGCTGGAAGATATGATCACGCAGCGGCCGCTGGCGACGGTCGGCCTTGCGCTCGGTCTCGGCTTCCTGATCGGCGTCACCTGGCGCCGCTAGGCAGTCTGCGGTCTCCGGGGAATGAGCTCCATGGTGGCGATCATGCGAAAACCACCGTTCTGGGTGCGATGGCGGCGCTGGCGCGCCGCCGCCGCTTTTGTCGATGCGCTCTTCAGGGCAAGATTCAAGGCAAGATTCAAGGCAAGATTCAGGGCAGGGCTGGTCGATGCTTCAGCGGCTGATCAATGACGTCAAGGATTCCACCGGCAACGCGCTGCGGCTGACGTCGCTGGCCGCGGCCACGGCGATCGCGCTGTTCATCACCATCGCCTTTCTGTGCGCGGCCGCCTTCGTCTACGTGCTGCAGCACTACGGGCCGGTGGAAGCGTGCCTTGCCGGCGCCGCGCTGTTCCTTGTCGTCACGTTGATCGCCGCCAGCGTCTACATCGTGCGCAAGCGCGAGATGCGCCGCCGCGCCGAGAAGGCGGCAAAGGCCGCCGCGGCCAATGTGTTCGCCGATCCGGTGGTGGTCGCCACCGGCCTGCAGATCGTGCGGGCCATCGGCGTGAAGCGGCTGATCCCGCTCCTGGCGGTCGGCGGCCTCGCACTCGGCCTGATGGCAAGCCGAAGCGCTGCCAGCAGCAGCGAGGCGGACGAGGAGGAATAGCCTGCGTTGCCCGGTAAGGTGCAAACCGCAACCAACGATGTCATCGCCCGGGCTTGACCGGGCGATCCAGTATTCCAGAGACGATTGTGATTGAGCCGATGGGCCGCGGCGTACTGGATCGCCCGGTCAAGCCGGGCGATGACGCCGTCGATATTAGACGACCGTGCGCCCTTCTCAGGTCACGCAACGACCGGGCTGCAGCAGCTTGGCCACTTCGGTCAGCACGCTGACCACGGGCTCGCAGGCCACCTTGCGGGTGTCGCCGGGCCGTGCCCGAACCGGCGCTGCGGGGCGATGGCGCGCCTCTTCCTTGGCCACGGGGACGCGGACCAGCACCGATGTATCGGGAAGCCGCTCGACCTTCAGCGCAACGGTCCGGCTCGGCAGGCCGGTGACTGGAACCGTGGCACGGTCGGTCTTTGCGGCGCGATTGACGGCGCTCTCCGGCGCCAGTGCGGTGGTGACCTGCTGGCCGCCGATGAGATCATGGCCAGATGCCAACTGGACGGCGCCAAGCGTCAGCCCAGCCGCCAGCGCAGCGAAAATTCCCATCTGAATCTTTGACATGGTGATGTCCCTCGCCCCATGGAAATTCGCTCGACGATCCCTTGGCGATCCCGGACACAACGCGAACGAAACCCGCGGGGTTCTCGCGTCCGGCCATCACTTAACCGTGTACGAAATTATTTTCGCTTGCGCGGAACGACTCAGGGGGTCTGCGAGTCATTGGAAGAGCCGGTTATTCCCCCTGCCCCATTGACCGGCGACGTAGGGCGCGACCGTGGTGATGCCGGTCGCGCCCTGCTCTTTTTCTGGTATGCCGCGAACGATGCGTCAGCCGGCCTGTCGCTCACCCGTCGCAATCGAAAACCTGAAACCAAAGGCCCGGTCCTGCCACTGGCGAGAAGACCGTCCGCGTCAGGCATTGTCGTTCGCTGGCATGTCCTGAGATCGAACAACCGTTACTTCACGGCATGACGGGCAACGGCCGACGTGAAACTTGATTCCGGTTGTCTGGTCGTCGACGAGCATCAATTCGCTCAAGGGCTCACCGCATTTGCAGGTGACCGTTTTCTGATCGGCAAAGTACATCTGACGTCCTCCATAAGCCTGGAGATTTCTCGTCTTCGGGGCGAGCTCGCTTGCGCCGTGCTCGCCCCCCTCGCTTTCGCTCCTTCTCGTTCGGTCAGATCCGGGCCATCCGGATTGGTTGGTGTGGCTCCTGGCGCTTATTTCGAAGCGGATTGCGCCTTCCGTGACTCCGCGGCTTCGCGCGCCTGCCGCTCGGCCTTGAGGCGCTGGAAGTTGTCGTAGAACGCCTTCTCGTTGGCGCGATGCTCCTTCATCGCTTGCGATGCGTCTTGCTGACGCTGCGCATCACGGTCCTTGCGCTGCTGGGGAGTAAGATTCATACGACCTCCGACTAAGCTCTTGAATCAACGCTGGATTCAACGCGCGAGGCCGGAAAAGGTTGCACCTTGGGAAGGAACTGGATCTATTTGCGCAGGCTGGCCCAGACGCCGCCGAGGATCAAAAGACCGCCAACCAGATGGATCAGCTTCGGCGGCTCGCCAAGGATGATCCAGGACAGCAGCGCGCTTGCGATCGGTGCGACGTAGAGCACCAGCGAGCTCCGCACCGAGCCGAACCGCGCGCCGAGCCAGGCGAAGCCCGCATAGGCAAGCAGGCCGGGCACGAGGCCGGCGAAGACATAGGCCTCGAACGCCCGGGTGTTGAACACCTCCGCCGGGGTGGCCCACATCTCCTGAAGCGCCGGCGGCAGCGAGCACAGCGCGCCGGCCGCCGAGAACAGGCTGACCCGCGCCAGCAGCGAGGCGCGCGGCGCGACGCGCGACTGCAGCAGCGTGTAGCCGGACCAGCCGAGCATCGCGCACACCACCAGGAGATCGCCCCAGGCCGCGCTCGATTGCGTCAGCGTTTCCACATGACCGCCCGAGACGATCAGGAGCGCACCGCCGAGCGCCAGCGCCGTACCGAGCCATTGCAGCGGACCGATATGCTCGATGCCGAGCGCCGCCGAGATCAGCAGCACCATGATCGGCGACAGCGCGAAGATCAGCGCGATGTGGATCGCCGTGGTCGTGATGCCGGCGATGTAGACCGGGGCGCCGCACAGGAACATGCCGAGGAACCCGGCGGCGAGGATCGGCCAGAGGTTCTGCGCCAGCGGGATCTTGCCGTCGCGGATCGCTGCGATCGCAAACGGCGCGAGGCCGATGGCGATGATGCTCCAGCGGAAGAAGGCCAGCGAAAACGGCGGCACCGAGCCGGCAAGCCCGCGCGCCAGAACCTGGTTGGAGGCCTGCCCGACCGCGACCAGGATGAAGCCGGTCAGCGCGACCGCGTCCTCCCAGCCTTTGGCGGGGCGGCCAACCTGCGCTTTCGGCGGCTCCGCATCCATGACACCGCCCCCTCAGCCGGCGCGTAATCGGCTCACACGTCCGCTACTGCTCGGCCGCCTCGCGCTCCATGTCGCGACCGGCGAGATCCTCGCCCTGCATGTTGGCGTATTCGCGCGCCATCTCGCGCATCAGGAATTTGGCGGGGACGTCGTGATAGCTGCCGTGGTCGTTGACATACTGCATGTAGGCGCGCCCTTCGCCGTCGAAGGGATGCAGCAGCGCGTCGGCGTGGCCGTCGAAATCGAGCGGCTTGACGCCGAGCTTGGCGCACAGCGTGTCGTTGAAGGTCGGGGTCGCCTTGCGCCAGGCGCCATCGACGAACACGTCGGTGAAGCCGTGCCAGGTGAACAGGTCCGAGCCCATGCTCTGGCGCAGCTTCTCGGTGGTGAGATGGTTGCGCACATCGGCGAAGCCGACACGCGCCGGGATGCCGTGGACCCGGCAGGCCGCGGCATAGAGCGCCGCCTTGCCGACGCAGTAGCCGTTGCCGGCGGCGAGCACGCTGGAGGCCCGGTAGCTCTCGGGCGAGCGCATGCTGACATAGGGGTTGTAGCGGATGCCGTCGCGCACCGCGGTGTAGAGCCGGCGCGCCTTGTCGCGCACGCTGGCGTCAGACGGAACGGCGGCGCGGGCGAACGCCTCGACGGCGGGATGGTCGCTGTCGACATATTCGCCTGGGTCGGTGTAGAGGCGGCTGATCGTATCGGGGAGCTGCTCGGTCATGGCGTAAGCTTAGCAAGCCATCTGCGCAGTTCAATGCAGGACGTGCAGCCCTCCCGCAGCCCTGCCCCGCCGAAGCCCCGCTCCGATTAAATCGAAACGGGGCTCTGGATTTTAGTTTTGACGCGTTTTCTTCACGCGAACCGGTGCCCGCTTCGCTCGAAAACGCTCTAGTTCTCGAAGTGTTCGTCCAACCGCGGTGACGGGTAGCTGCGCCGCTTCGCCTTGAAATATTGGCGTGCGAAATGGATGCCGATCCCGATCAGGAACGGCGGCGCAAGCGCGGCGGCGATCATGAGCGCGGTGATCGATTTCGGCGTCACGATGTCCAGCACCATCGACGCCAGCAGCCACAGCGTGGCAGCAATCACCGCGACGTCGACGTGCTTCATTCCCCGGTCTCTCCCTTGGTCCCTGGCTACCATCCGGGTTCCATCCTACCGGCTGGTCCCGGACGCGCCAAGGATTCCGGGCGGCAGACGGTACCTCCGGCCCTTCACTTTTTTGGAACGGCGCTTGTTTGGAACGGCGCCTGCGCGGGCCACGTTTATCCAGATCAGACCTTGCAGATCAGACCTGGATCAACCGAGTTCGGAGGCCGCGATGGGCAACTCCAGTGACATCCACAGCGGCGTCGACCGTCCCGCCAGCCGGAACGGCGTCAACGACCCCGTCGACGGGGTCGATGTGAAGCGAACCTTCAACGACAACCAGACGCCGCACGAACGCGCGCAATGGGCCGCCGATGTGCGTGCCGACCCCTCGCCTCGGCGGGACGAACCGTTCCTGCCCGAAGCGCTGCGACGGCCGCGGACCGCGCCGCTCAATCCACGCACCGGCCGCCGTTCAACTGACTAGGCCGTGAACGCCCGCACCAGCAGCAGGCCGCCGAACAGCGCGAGAATCGAAAGCGCGACGGAGGCAGCAATATAGGCGCCGGCCGCCCACAGCTCGCCGCGCTGCATCAATACGATCGCATCGAGCGAGAAGGTCGAGAAGGTGGTGAAGCCGCCGCAAATGCCGACGGTGAGAAACACCCGCATCGCCTGGCTGGCATTCCAGCTCAGCGCGAAGGACTCCGCGAAGACGCCGATCAGGAACGAACCCGCGATATTGATCACCAGCGTGCCCCAGGGAAATTCCGCGCCGACCAGGCGTCCCGCGCCGATCGCCACCAGATAGCGTGCGACCGATCCCAGCGAACCGCCGATCGCAACCGCCGCCAACAACTGAACGTTCAATGCTCCACCTTTCCGGCTCGCCATTCGACGAAGCCCGCCACCAACCCAAGCACGAAGGTCGCGGCAACCAACTCGCCCGGCGCGCCGACCAGCAAGGCGACGACACCGACGAGCCAGATCGACCCGACTAGCGACAATGCGATTGAGAGTGAACCAGGAAGACCCGTCATGCGCTGTCCCTTCTCATTCGCGGGACACGGCGGGTCGGCGGTGGCGCATGCTCCTACCGACGCTGTCGCGCCCGGTAGGAGTCATCAGCCTCGCGGCAATTATCGGGGGACTCCATCCCCATCAACGTGGGAATGGTAGGCGAGCGGAGCGGCAGGAGCAAGTGGCCGTTCCGCCGCTTCGCTTCCCGGCTTAGCCGGTCGTCGACAGCATCGCGTTCAGTTCGACGGCTGTCTTCAGCTGATCGATGCGAGCGACAATCGACTCGCGCTCAGCTCCGCGCGGCAATTCGGCAAGCCGGCTTTCAAGTCGCACGCGATGTTCCTCGAGGCGCTGTTCGAATGTATGGGGTTCAGATCGCTTCCGCTTTTGAATCGTCCTCTGCATTATCGACCTTTGGTGGTTGAAGACCGGGGCTGTTGGCCCAGCGGTCCAGTTGCTCAATGACTTTCGCGTGGCTCGGGCGCCGCGGTTCCGGGGCTTCCGGTTCATCGGACAGCTTGCGGGGAAGCTTGACTTGGTTGGCCATGGCATCTCTCCAGCGACATAACGAGACGGGCAGCCGGATCGTTCCCATATTTTTTATATAAGCTATTGATTTCATTTGATAATTATACTCAATTAGCGTTTTTGTCTCAACCGGTGGAACCCCACGCGAGTTTGGCGGTTTAGCAAATTACTCAACAAGCTAAGTCTGGGTGTTTTGCGATGAATGAGCTTCGCGCTGAACGGCTTCAGGTCATGCTGTCGCCAGAGGAGTTGGCAGCCCTCGACGATTTCCGGTTCAAGCACCGCATGCCGACCCGCGCTGCGGCGGTCCGCGAGCTGCTCAAGCTCGGTCTGGCCGGCATTGGCACCGATGGGGCGGCAGGGGTGAAATCGAGCGATTATGGGGTGTTTGACCGGGGGCCCGATGGGCACACCCAGAGCGACGCGCCGCAGGAGGAATGACGGCGCGTTGGCAGCATGGTGGCGATCAACCGGCGGCGAACAGGTCCACAATCGCCTTCAGGATGCACACCACGAGGGCCGACGTGAACATCGCCGTGCCGAGATCTGCGAGATAAAGCAGTTGCGCCCTCTGCTCAGCATCAAGCCGCGCGATCGCTTTGCGCATGGCCAAGCTCCCTTTTCGGGAGAACGCAATGCGCCGATGTCCGTTCCCTCCTTTGCGTCAGGCCCGCTGCAGCGCCAGCGTCACGCCGCCGAGCGTCAGTGCCATGGCGCCGATCTCGCGTAGCCCCAGCGGTTCAGCAAGAATGATCGCGGCCGACACCACGCCGATGACCGGCACCAGCAGCATGCCCGTTGACGCCGATGTCGGCGGCAGGCGGCGCAGCGTCTCGAACCAGGTGAGATAGCAGATGCCCATCGGCATCAGCGTCATGTAGGCAAAGCAACCGAGGCCGAGCGGCGTGATCGCGGCATAGTTCGGATGCTCGAAGAGAATGCCGAGCAGAAGCATCACGAGACAGCCGATGCCGACCTGCCAGGCCACCACCGCGAGCGGCGGCATCGGCAGCGGCTTGCGGTTCAGCACATTGCCGAGCGCGAACAGAATAGCACAGGCGAGCGCCAGCGCGATACCGGTCAGCTTGTCGGCGCTGAACGCAAAGCCATTGCCGCCGAGCAGGAGCGCAACGCCGGCGATGCCGAGCACCAGCGCCGCAAGATCCCGCAGCGTCGGTCGGCTGTGCAGCACCGGCCAGGCGAACAGCATCGCCCAGATCGGCATCGTGTAGGCGAGCAGCGCCCCCTCGCCGACCGTGACGAATTTCATCGCGATGGTGCCAAAGCCCATCCAGGCGAAGACATTGGTGAAGGAGGCAAACAGCAGCCGCGGTATCGCCTCGCGCGGCACGGCGAGCGACTGCCCGCGGGCCAGCGCCAGCGTGCCCAGGATCACCGCCGCGCAGGTGCCGGCAAGCCCACGGGCGAACAGCGGCGGCCATTGCTGCAGCAACAGCTTCATCAGCGGCCAGTTCAGGGCCCAGCCGAAGGCCGTCACCACCAGGCAGAGAAAGCCCACCGTTCTGTCGCGCTGCGTCGTATCCATGGGCCGCGCTTAGCAGGCGAAGGCCCGGGATTCCACATCGCTTCGCGTATGAGGGCGCGGCGCGTAAGCAGGGCCGCGTGGCACGCGCGAATAACCGGGCATGGACCTTCGGACACCGCGCCGTCAGGCGAAGGTGCCGATCGTGACCCGCGGCCAGCCGTCGCTTTTCCGCGCGGGGGCAAGCCTGGCCGTCCAGGCATCGATCAGGCTTGCGATGAGCAGGCGGCCGGTGCCGCGCATGTCGGGCAGTTTCATGGTCGGCGTGCCGAGCGTCAGCGCGACCACGCCGTGGGTCGCCGCCAGCAGCGCGGTCGCGAGCCGCTGCGGCAGGCCGGGCGCCGGCTCGGCACCATGGGCCGCCAGAAATTCCCGCACCGAGACCACGAACAATTCGTAGCTGCGGCGCGCGATCTCGGTCTCGCCGAAATAGACGCCGTCGGGAAAACGGCGGTCCTCGATCGTACCGGACATCGAGAACAGCGAGCGGAAGTGATCGGGATTGTCGGCCCAGTAATCGAGATAGGTTTCCATCACGCGCCGCAGCCGCAGATCGCTGTCGGCCGTCTCCGCGCGAACCCGCTCGAGGCGTTCGGCGACCGCCTCGAGATTCTGCTGCTTCACCGCGAGCAGCAGCAGCAGCTTGGTCGGGTAATATTTGAGGACGGTGCCCTTCGAGTAGCCGATCGCGTCGGCGATCTTCTGGATCGAAACGGTCTCCAGCGTGCCGGCGGCGAACTCCTTGCGCGCGGTTTCGAGGATCAGCGCCTTCAGCGCCTCCTTGTCGGCCTCCTGGCGCGCCCTGCGCTGAAAGCGCCGTGCGCCTTTGGCTCGCTCCACGATCGACATCCCCATCTGCCTCGCGCCTCCATGCCGCGCACCCGCCCCGATGGCAACCCCGCCCTTGCAATATGCAAGTTAATTGACTATGGTCAATTAACTAATGACAAGACGGGAGGATCCGATGAGCACCGATGCGAGCCCCCTTGCGAGCCCCCTTGCAGGCGAAATTGTCCGCAGCGATTTCGATCCGTTCAGCGCGGCGACGCGGGCCGATCCCTACGGCGCCTATGCGGAGCTGCGTGCCGCGGCGCCGGTCGTCCGCCTGACCAAATATGACATCTGGGCAGTGCCGCGCTTTGCCGAGGTCAAGACGATCTTCGGAGACCATGTCAATTTCAGCAACGCCGGCGGCGCGGGGCTTGCGAATCACTTCAAGGAAAAGCCGTGGCGGCCGCCGAGCATCGTGCTGGAAGCCGATCCGCCGCTGCACACGCGAACCCGCGCGGTGCTGGCGCGGATCCTCTCGCCCGGCGCGATGCGGCGGCTTGCCGATGACTTCAAGGCGATGGCGACGCGGCTGATCGACGGGCTGGTCGAACGCGGATCGTTTGACGCCATCAGGGACATCGCCGAGGTGTTTCCGGTCAGCGTGTTTCCCGACGCGCTCGGCATCGACCAGGAGGGCCGCGAGAACTTCCTGACCTATGGCGCGATGGTGTTCGCCGGCTTCGGGCCCGAGAACGACTATTTTCGCGATTTGATGCAGCAGGCGCCCCGCGTGCTGCCGTGGGTCGCGGCGCGCTGCCGGCGCGAGGCGCTGCGCCCGGGCAGTTTTGGCGCGCAGGTCTATGAGGCGGCCGACGCCGGGGAGATCAGCGCGGAGGAAGCGCCATTGCTGGTGCGTTCGCTGCTCTCGGCCGGGCTCGACACCACGATCAGCGCGATCGGCATGGCGCTGTACACGCTTGCGCGCCATCCCGAGCAATGGTCGCTGCTTGCAGCCGATCCGTCGTTGTCGCGCGCGGCATTCGACGAGACCCTGCGCTTCGATTCACCGGCGCCGTTCGTGTTCCGCACCACGCCGCATGACACCGAGATTGCAGGCGTTGGGATCGGCAAGCACGAGAAGGTGCTGCTGCTGCTCGCCTCCGCCAACCGCGACGAGACGCGCTGGGAGCACGCCGACCAATTCGACGTCAGACGGCGGCTCTCCGGACATATGGGCTTCGGCGTCGGCATCCACGGCTGTGTCGGGCAGATGGTGGCGCGGCTGGAAGCCGAGGCCGTGATCACGGCGCTCGCCAGCCGCGTCAAGCAGTTCGAGATTGCAGGCCCCACAGCCTTCCGCGACAGCTCGGGCCTGCGGGCGCTCAGCACAATGCCGGTCCGCGTGACGCCGAAGTAACGTCGCTATCGAAGGCTTGCTCAAAAAAAGCCGGCGTACCTTTCGGCACGCCGGTCTGGATTTTGCCGCTTGCGTAAATTCAGCTCATGCCGATGCCGCGCGCGGCGTGCGGTTGCGCGAGTTGCGCTGGAAAAACAGCGCCTGGCTCGCCACCGCCGACACCATCGCCGGCTGGAACGGCTTTGAGATGAGGAATGCCGGCTCCGGCCGCTCGCCGGTCAGGAAGCGCTCGGGATAGGCGGTGATGAACACCACCGGCACCTCGAAGGTCCGCAGCAACTCGTTCACGGCATCGAGGCCCGACGAGCCGTCGGCGAGCTGGATGTCGGCGAGGATCAGGCCGGGCTTCTTGTTCTTGGCGAGCGCCACCGCATCGGAATGCGTGCGCGCAACGCCGATGACGTTGTGGCCGAGATTCTTCACCAGGCTCTCGAGGTCCATGGCGATGAAGGTCTCGTCCTCGATGATCAGGACGTCGGTGGCGATCTCGGCGGCCATCTCGCGGCCGGCGGCATCGGTCAGCTTACGCGTCTCGGCGATATCGGTGCCGAGAATGTAGCCGACCTCCTCCTCCGAAAAGCCCTCCAGCGACAGCAGCAGGAAGGCCTGGCGCGGCAGCGGCGTGATGTTGGACAGCCGCCGCTCCGGCGGCAGCGACAGCGTCGCCACGTCGGCATTGTCGTTGTTGTTCACCGACACCGAATTCCAGATCTGGGTGAACAGCCGAAACAGGCCGGCGCGCGGCCCGTGGGTCTGGTCCAGCAACGATCCATCCTGCAACAGGGCCTCGAGCATGGCCCCGACATAGGCGTCCCCCGACGCCTGATTTCCGGTCAGTGCGCGAGCGTAACGGCGCAACAGCGGAAGGTGTTCGGCAACGATCTGCGATCGGGACATTCCCACTCCATCCTTGTTCGTGAGGCCTTTCGGCCTGAAACCCGTTGTCTGGTGGCGCCAGAATCCAGTTCTGGGGCGCCCCCGGTTCCCCTGCATGCCCGACTACGCGCGAAAGCCGAAAAAGTTCCACGAAATAGTTCCAGCATTCCGGAACTTTCTGCGCAACTTTGCATTAGCTCCAGACCGACGAGGCAACGCGGCCAGCCTCTTTTTTCGAGGAAACGACTTGGAAATCAGAGACTTAACTCCCGGGGAAGCGTGGATCACATCATGAAGGAAGTAAAGAAGCAGGGCGGTCTCAACGCCGAGATTCAATCGAGAATCGGCCACCAGCTTCGCGCCATGTACGATGACGTGGTGCGACAGGGCGTACCCGACCGCTTTGCGGAGCTGATCCGCAAACTCGACGGGCCGGAGGCAGCGGCGGCGGCCGTCGCCGGGGGCGATACCGACAAGAACAATGGAGGGGACTAATGCCTCTCACGAATGAACTTCGCGACGATATCCTTGCGTCGGTCCCGAGCCTGCGCGCGTTCGCGATCTCGCTGTCCGGTAATGGTGACCGCGCCGACGATCTGGTGCAGGAGACCCTGCTGCGCGCGATCGCCAACATCGACTCGTTTCAGCCCGGCTCGAACCTCCCCGCGTGGCTGTTCACCATCCTGCGCAACCTGTTTCGCTCCGACTACCGGAAGCGGCGGCGCGAGGTGGAGGATGCCGAGGGCAATTATGCCAAGACGCTGAAGAGCCAGCCTTCGCAGGCGGCGCATCTGGAGTTCGAGGAATTCCGCGCCGCGCTCGAAAAGCTGCCGCAGGACCAGCGCGAGGCGCTGATTTTGGTCGGCGCGTCCGGCTTCTCCTACGAGGATGCCGCGGCGATCTGCGGCTGCGCGGTCGGCACCATCAAGAGCCGCGTCAACCGCGCGCGATCGAAGCTCTCCGCGCTGCTTTATGTCGACAGCGCCGAAGATTTCGGCCCCGACAACACCGTGCGCGCCGTGATCGGCGGCAATGGCGGCTAAGCGCGACCACAACGATAAATGAGAGAAGGCGGCCCGCGGGCCGCCTTTTTATATTGGCCTGCAAGGCCCGGTGACGCTCAGCGCGCCATCAGCTGGCCATCGCCGTCTTGACGGAGGCCGGCTTGAAGCCGTTTCTCAATTCGAGGATCTTGGCCGCGATTTCGGTCACCGGGACCGGATGACTGAACAGGAAGCCCTGCGCCTCGTTGCAGCCTTCGGCCCGCATATGATCCAGCTGCTCGACGGTCTCGATGCCCTCCGCGATCGTGGTCATGCCGAGGCTTCTGCCGAGGCTGATGACGGCACGGACGATCGACTTCGATCCATGCGTCGCGGTCGCGTCGCGCACGAAGGATTTGTCGATCTTGAGCTTGTCGAACGGGAAGCTGCGCAGATAGCTCAGCGACGAATAGCCGGTGCCGAAATCATCCAGCGCGATGCGCAGCCCCTGCGCCTTCAGCTTGTGCAGCGTTGCGAGCGTCTCGTTGCTGTTCGCGAGGAACACGGACTCGGTGATTTCGAGCTCCAGCCGGCGCGGCGACAATTTTGACGCCGCGAGCGCGTTGACGACGACGTCGATGAAGTCGGCATCACGAAACTGGACCGCGGAGACGTTGACCGCGAGCTTCATCTCGCCGGGCCAGGTCGTCGCCTGTTCGCAGGCGCGATTGAGCACCCATTCTCCCAGCGGGCCGATCAGGCCGATCTCTTCCGCGATCGGGATGAACTGGTCCGGCGACACCATCCCGCGCTTGGGGTGATGCCACCGCAGCAGCGCCTCGAAGCCGCAGATGCGGTCGAGATGGAGATCGTAGAGCGGCTGGTAGAACAACGAGAACTCGTCCTTGGCCATCGCCTCGCGAAGGTCGAGCTCGATCGCCCGTCGCCGCTGCAGGCTGGCGTCCATCGCTGGCTCGAAGAAGCGCCAGGTGCCGCGGCCTTCCATCTTGGCGCGGTACAAAGCGACGTCGGCGTTCTTCAGCAGCTTCTCGCCGGTGGTGCCGTCGCCCGGCGACATCGAGATGCCGACGCTGCATCCGACGACGACGCGATGCCCGTTCAGCTCGTAGGGCGCACCCACGCATTCCACGATGCGGCGCGCGAGGCGCTCGGCCTCGTCTCCGCCCTGGACGCCGCACTGGATGACCGCGAACTCGTCGCCGCCCAAGCGCGCGACGGTGTCGACCTCACGGACGCAGGCGTTGAGCCGGTCCGCAACCGCACACAGCAATTCGTCGCCGACCGGATGCCCGAGCGTGTCGTTGACCTGCTTGAAATTATCGAGATCGAGGCAGAACACCGCGAAGCCGAGTCCGCGGCCGACCTGCGCAACCGCCAGCTCGATCCGTTCGGCCAGCAACGTCCGGTTCGGCAGCTTGGTCAGCGCATCGTGCCGGGCCATGAACGCGATCTGCGATTCCGCCCGTTGCTGTTCGGTGACGTCCTCGCAGGTGACGAGCCAGCCGCCATCGGATGTCGGCCGTTGCGCGATCGCAATGATCCGTCCATCGCTGAGATGCTGCAGATAGTTGCCGTCGTGCTGGGCCATCGACCGCTCGCGCTCCGCCAGCAGGTCGGTGACGGTCCGCTCCCCGTGATTGCCCGCGGCGATGCTCAGGTCGAGCACCTCCTCCATGGTCATTCCGGGAACGACAAGCTCCGGCGATATATCGAATATCTCGTAGAACCGGCGGTTGGCGACCTGCAGCCGCGCCTCGCTGTTGTAGAGGCACAACCCTTGCGACATGTGCGTGAGCGCCGCGTCGAGCCGCAGATTGGTTTCATGCAGCTCCGCCTTCTGCTGCTTCAGCGCGGAGATGTCGCTGTAGACGAGAACGACGCCGCCCTCCTGCGTCTCGCTGCGGCTGACGCGCAGCCAGCGTCCATCCGCAAGCTGCGCCTCGCTCGCAAAGCCGTCGATGTCACCATCGGCCGGCGCCAGCCTGGCGGCATCGAGCGGATTCGACTGCAGAAGCTGCGGCGAGAGACGGATGAATTCGCTCGCGCGCGAGTTGGCCAGCGCGACCTGGCCATCCGCGTCGAGCAGCACGACGCCCTCGCGCGACGTTTCAAGCGCATCGGAAAGCCGTGCCTGCGCCGAGCGGCGTTGCGACACCTCTTGATTGACCATCCGCCGGATGTTGTCGCGCATCGTTTCCATGGCGGTCAGAAGCGTGCCAAGCTCGTCGGTACCGCCCTTCGGGATGGTCGCGTCGAGGTCGCCGCCGGCGATGCTTCGCGCGGCCCGCGATGCGATCGCGACCGGTCCGATGATGCGGCGCGCCAGCAGCCACGAAAACAGGGCCGACAGAAACAGCGCCACGGTCAGCCCGGCCACGTTGAGCTGCAGGTCCCGCTTGATCGTCGAGAGCGCCTTTTGCCGGAACAGAAAGCCATCGCCGGCCGTATAGTTGACCAGCAGCTCGACCTGCTGGCTGACGATCTTGGAGTAGCGATCGACATCGCCGACCGTCGCACCCGGTGCGCGCGGGTCAGCCGCCTCGCTTCCCTCTGTGGACGATCCGATCGCGCGTCGGTGCAGCGCCATCCAGGCGTCGGCGGCTTCCTGGACCTTTGCGGCGGCTTGCGCGGCGCGCGAGGATTGCGACCGATCGGCAGCAATCGCCAGGTCTTCCGAGAGCGTCTTCGCGAGCTTTTCAATCTGGCCATCGAGATTGGCGCGGATCTCCGGATCCGTGGTCAGCAGGCGCTGCGACGAGGCGACCCGCATCGTGGCGAAATCCGCACCGGCCGCGCGTGCATAGTTGATCGACATCAGGGATTCGTCGAACGTCTTGGCCACCAGATCGCCGGCATGGCGGATGCCGAGGATGGAGTACCCGCCGAGGGCGACCGCAACGGCGCTCATCGCAAGGCAAAAAATCAGAATCTGGCTGCGGATCGAACCCTTGGTCAGGGCAAGACGCGAGAGCCGGCCGGTTGCGAACCGGAAGGCCGCACCGCTCTTTACTTTGAGGTTGCCAAATAGGCTGTCCATGCCCGCGTTTCGCCGTAGTGCTCGATACTCAGCTACGCAGAAACGCGCAGCACTGCGGAAAATAACTGTCTGCTCAAAATTGCCTTAGTAGTGACTGGAACTCATGCTGAAATCGTTAAGATCAGCTGGCGATAATCACCCTTACAGGTAATCCGGGAGCCACACTTGCAGCCCGGGATAGCCGATATTTGGTGTTCGAGGTTCAGCGGGGGTCTCATGCAGTCAGGCTTGTTGCGCGCCTTGCGCCTGGGCCAGTTCGGCCGCCTGCCATTTGCGGCGGCGATCGTCACTGGAGCGCTTGCGGGAGCCGCTTTGGGCGCAGCCCCTTATGTCATTTCGCAGAAGGATCGTGAATTCAAACCCGCGCAGATCTCGATCAAGCGGGGTGAGGTTTTACGATTCGTTAACGATGACGGTGAACTGCTGCATCACGCTTATTTGAGCACCGATACGTTCAGTTTCGACTCGGGCGACCAGCAGCCGGGCAGCAAGTTCGACGTCACCTTCTCGGTGCCCGGCGACTACACGGTGCTGTGCGGTATTCATCCGAAGATGAAGCTCGCCGTCCACGTCGCCAAATAGCCGCCCCGGGCGGTGGCGATCTACAGGACCGACGTCTTGAAGATCGCGGCGTGGCCGAAATAGTAGACGAACAGGGTCACCGACAGCGCGGCACAGAGCGCGACCGGGGCAAGCCACGGCGCACGACGGTCGCGCGGCAACACCTTGTTGTCGGCGACGATCGCAAGCAGGACGGCGATGATCGCCGAGTGTCCGATCGTGTCGATCTTGCCGAATTCGAAGCACGCGCTGATGAACATCCCCGTCAGCACGGTGGCGGCGCAGCGCCGGATCAGCGGCGTCCAGATCAAGGCAAAGGCGAGCGTGAATTCCACCATGCCGGCAGCGCGCATATAGAACTCGTTGTCGAAGCCCAGCGTCATCGCGGAATGCTCGATCAGCAGCGGGAAGCTCCACTCCGGATAGGCCCATTTTTCGACCGAGGCCCACATCAACGTCACCGCGGCGGCGTAGCGCATCACGTCGATCGGCCGGATTCCGAACAGATCCTTGTTCAGCCCGACGAGCGCAAGATAGGCGGCAACACCGAGAAAGATCGGGTAATCGGCGAGGTGAAAGACACCGTAGTCGCGCACGCCGATGCCGAACAGGACCACCATCCCCGCCGCCGACAGCGGCAGCGTGCGGCGTGACAGCATCCCGGCAGCGATCGCAAGTTGCAGCGTGCCCACGAACGGCGACGTCGTCTTCAACTCGGGCGTCAGCAGGATGCCGCCCACGGCCCAGATCGAGATGAAGAAGAACGCGCATACGGCGCGCATCATCAATTCGGTGCGCAGCCGCAGTCCCTCGGTAACGCGGTCCATCACCCGGATCGTGGCATCACCCAGCGAGGTGGGCTCGATCAGGCAACCCGCAAACAGCCAGAAAATGGCGACGCCAAGCAGCAGCTCGAAATCCAGGCAAAGAACATTCTCGAGTCCGCGGGGTTGGCCGGCGACATCGTAGGCACAGAACCATTTGACATGTGCCTCGGCACTGCGCGCGGCTACGACACAAAACAAAACCGCTGCAAGGCACGTGGCGAAAAAGGAGCGCACCGCCGAGACGGTATCTCGCGCCCATCCACTAAACATTGAACCAACCGCCCACACACTTAAGGACTTGTTTAACTTATATCAAATTTTACGCTTTGCGCCTGCCGGGACACCCCGTGGTTGCATTGTGGTTAATCATGGCGGGCGAGCCCCCGGCCCGTCCCTTAGTGCAGTCTTTACAGCCGGTTCCCTCAAATTTTAGCTAATTCCGGCACGGGAGCTCAATTCAACTGTCGTAGTGAAATCCGGACAAAATCGGATCGGGAGGCCGGTACAGTGTTCGGAGCGTTGAGCGTCGTAAGTATCGGGGTGGGGTCGGCCCTCGCCTACATGACAAGATCGTCCGCTGCGCGCGCAGCGACCCTCGAGACCTGCGCGGGCACATTCGTGATCGTCGGGCTCGGCCTGCTGGGCGCGGCGCTGCCGCACCTGTGCTGAACGAACCTCGTTCTGAACCGCGTTGGGCCGGGGTCAGCGCGGCAGTTTGGGGACTCCTGCCACCGGCGGGGCCGTTGCGGTCAGGGTTTGCAGGAAGGCGATGAGGTCGTTCTTCTCGCTTGCCGTCAGGGACAGCGGCTTGATGTCGGGCGATCGGCTCGGCCGATCGATCCCGCCCTTGTTGTAAAGCTCGATGACATCTTCCAGCGTCGCCACCGATCCGTCGTGCATATAGGGCGCGCGGCGCGCGACGTCGCGCAATGTCGGCGTCTTGAACGCATATTTCAGCTTCGCCGAGGTCGGAAAGAAACGGCCGCGCCCGATGTCATGGCCCTTGGCGGTACCGATATCCTGGAAGGATCCGTCGGAAAACGACGGGCCGCTGTGGCAAGCCGAGCAACGCGCCTTGCCGTTGAAAAGCTCAAAGCCGTGCTGGGCTGACTTGCTGATGGCGGTATCGTCGCCCTTGATCCAACGATCGAACGGAGCCTCGCCTGCGATGATGGAGCGCTCGAAGGTCGCCAATGACGCCTCGATCCTCGGCCGCGTGATCGCGCCGTCTCCGAACGCGTGGGTGAAGGCATCGACATAGCCGGGGATCGCCGACAGTCGCGCGATCAATTCCGGCTCGGTCATGTTCAGGTTCGCCGGACTGAGGATCGGCCCGAACGCAACGGATTCCAGATCCTTGAACTTGCCGTCCCATCCCAGCGGCTCGAAGAAGGCCACATCGATCAATGTCGGCGAGCGGATCGGGAGGCCCTTGGGATCCTCACCGATGGCGCGTGGCAGGCCGTCGGCCCATGAAAGGGATGGCCTGTGGCAGCTCGCGCAGGAGTGCGTCTTTGACCTCGACAGCAGCGGATCGAAGAACAGCAGCTGCCCAAGGGTGGATTTCGCGTCGGAATAGGGATTGCTGCTCGGAAACGGAACGACGTCCGGCCGCCGATAGCTGGCACGGATTGTCGCAGGGTCGCCCGGCGCCGTCGCCGGGGTCAAGGCAAGCGACAGCCCTACCGGCAAAACTGCCGCGAGCAAGGTCAGGCTGACCCAAAGCCTCATCGGGGTCCTCAGACGGTATCCTGCCCGGTATATGCCCAAGCAAGTTCAACGAAGTTTTAACAAACGGTTGCGGCCTATTACGGATACCGGGCATTGGTCACGATGACGCGGGGGCTAGCGCGCGCGCTTGATTTCGATCAATCCGCGCGGCGGTCTGGTCACACAACCTGAGGCAGCCGCTACTTCTTCACCGGGCGCAGCGGCGCGGAGAACTGCTCGGTGCGGTCGCGCTCGGTCATGTCGACGACAGTGTCCATCGGCGCGGTCAGCTCATAGACATAGGAGACGTCGGTGAAGTAGCGCTTCGCGGTGCCGCCGAGCGCCTCGGGCGCGACACGGTCGAGCAGGATCAGGCCGAAGTCACTGTCGACCCGCCGCGTCGCCTGGCTGGTGTTGAACTCCTCCCAGCGGAAATGGAAGACCGCGTCGGCGTCCTCGCCGACGACCTCCCAATTGGCGACGATGTGCGGGTGCTTGCCGACCAGCGACAGCCCTTCGTCGGAATGCGAGGCGAGCTCGAAGAACAGCAGCGACAGCGATTGCGCGGCGCGAGCGCTGACCGTGATGTCGGGACCGTTCACCGCGATCCGGTCGGCATGCGGGATCGAGCGCGATTCGAACAGGCCCTTCAGCTTGACGCCCTGCCACTGGCTCTCGCTGAGCAGCGTGACGACGTTCGACATCGCGTGGATGCGTCCGATCAGGAGCTCGCGCGCGACGTCGATATCGGCGCCGTGCCGCAGCGTGCGGGTCACGATCGACTGGATCACCGCGAGGATGTTCTTGACGCGATGGTTGAGCTCGTCGATCACGGCGGTCAACCGGCGCTCGAAGCCGATGCGGACCTCGATCTCGCGGCTGAGGCGCAAATTGTTGTAGGCGACATAGCCGAACAGGCCGCAGACGATGCCGGTCAGCGCGAGGCCGATCGCCGCGACGATGGTCGCGGTCTGCTGCGCACGCACCGTGGCGTTGCTCTTGGCGTAATAGTCGAGCGACCAGTCACGGCCGCCGAACGTCACCGTGCGTACCATCGACGGCAGCGGGCCGTCCTGGCGCACCGCGCGCGAGGTGACGATGCCCTGCTCGTTGGCGGTGAACTCGTCATTCGAATCGCGCGGGTCCTTCAGCGCCACCGCGAACAGCGAGCTGTCGTCGTTGGTCAGCATCAGCGACGACAACTCGTAGGAGAAGGTGATGAAGCCGGCCGGCTCGGATGCGCCCTCCTGGAACACCGGCGCGGCGAGCACGACCCCGACCGGGCCGTTCTGCCGCAACAGCGGCACCGGATCGGAGGCCACCGGCTTGGCGTTGGCCATCGCCCGCGCCAGCATCGGGCCCACCACCGAGTGGCGGTCGAAGGCGCGGCCCGGAATGCTCAAGGTCTCCGGATTGCGCGGCTCGACGTCCATCAGCACATTGATCGGCTTGTCGAGCGCCTTGAGGTCGAGCGCCTGGTCGTCGAAATCCCGGATGGTCGGATTGGTGAAGCCGTTGGCCTTCAGCTCGGCCTCCGCCGCGGCGAGCTCGTCCGGCTTGAGCCGCGCGATCCAGGCGGCGACGACGAAATCCGTCTTGAAGGCGTAGATCGCCGAGCGCAGCGGCTGCAGCATGTTGGCCTTCACCATCGACGGCGCCCGGAACAGCCCCGAGGCGACCCGCGCCAGCAGCTCGCGCTCGGTCAGGCGGTCCTGCACCAGGCTGGCATGGACGTCGATCGCCCGCGCCAGCGCAATGCCGTCGATCGCGAGCTCCTGATCGTGCACCCGATAGGCGGCAAGACCGGAGAGCAGAACTCCGATCAGTGCAATCAAGGCAACGATGAAGCCCAGTCGAACCACACGCTTACTCGGCAATCAGGGGGTGGCGAAAGGGGACGGAAGGCATCTGGCTTCTGCGAGGGCGGCGACAAATCAGGATGCGATGAAAGCCCGCCGCAAAGTAATATGGAATAGCGATCATCGGTCCGCAACAGGAGCCGGTCGTCAACATTAACGACGACGCCACCCGGCGGTCTTTGGCGGCGCCAACGGTTGCTAATCGTCAAAGTTGGAAATTGTTCCGGCTATTGCGCAGCTTTTTTGCGGCGAGGTGCGCGCCCCTCTCATCGACCGTCACCCCCGCGCAAAGGCTTCGCCTTTGTCGCTGGAGGAGCGCGGTACGCGCGTCTCGAAGGGTGAACGGCCCGGCCGGTGGCCGTGCACCCTTCGAGGCTCGCGACGCTCGCACCTCAGGGTGACGGGACCCGTGCCACAATGATTAACGCCTAACCTGCCTGGACCTTGCCCTGCGACCGAAGGCCGCCCTTGGTCTCGATGAAGCTGATGATGCGGTCGAGGCCGTCGCTCTTCTTCAGGTTGGTCATGACGAAGGGCCGCTCGCCGCGCATCCGCCTGGCGTCGGTGTCCATCTTCTCGAGCGACGCGCCGACATGGGGTGCGAGATCGATCTTGTTGATCACCAAAAGGTCGGATCGCGTGATGCCGGGACCGCCCTTGGAGGGGATCTTGTCGCCGGCGGCAACGTCGATGACGTAAATCGTCAGATCAGCCAATTCCGGCGAGAAGGTCGCCGCCAGATTGTCGCCGCCGGATTCGATCAGCACCAGATCGAGGTTGGGGAATTTCGCCCGCATGTCGGCGACCGCGGCGAGATTCATCGAAGCGTCCTCGCGGATCGCGGTGTGCGGGCAGCCGCCGGTCTCGACACCGGCGATGCGGTCCGGCGTCAGCGAGCCGGAGCGCACCAGAAACTCGGCATCCCATTTGGTGTAGATGTCGTTGGTGATCGCGGCGATGTCGTAGCGCTCGCGCATCGACTTGCAGAGCAGGTCCATCAGCGCGGTCTTGCCGGAGCCGACCGGGCCGCCGACGCCGACGCGAAGTGGGCCGTGGGAAGTGGGCATATCAGGTGCTCTTTCCTTGTCGTCCCGGCGAAAGCCGGGACCCATTACCACCGAATTGAATTGTTGCGAGAAGCTGGGGCCGCAGACTTGCGTAACCACGAAGGCCGGTGGTTATGGGTCCCTGCTTTCGCAGGGACGACGGCTGAGGGCGCGGACACGGCACCAGCATCGTCGCCTGATCGCGCGTCATGACCGGAACAGCCTCGTGTACTGCGTCTCGTGACGCAGGCTTGCGAGATCGGCGCGAAAGGTCGCGCTGCCGAGATCGTCGAGCGAGGCCGCGTCGGCCCGCGCCGCGGTCGCGGCCACGACCGGCTCGAGATCGGCCAGCACGCGCTGGCTGTCGGTCTGCCCGAGCGGGATCAGCCGGCTGCCCGCGGAAATCCAGTTCGAGAGCACGGCATGCAGGAAGGCGTGCAGCACAGGCGCAAGCCGAATGCCGTGCGCGGCGCTGACGAGGCCGACTGCGACCGGGTAGACGATCGGTCCGTCGCAAGCCGCGATCATCGCGTCGAGGCCGGGCGAATTCCAGGCCGCACGGGCAATCTCGATGAAGGCGCGCCCCTGCGTCGTGGTCTCGAGCTGCCGCTCGCGCGACGGCACGAAGGCGGCCGCGCATTCGGCAATCTCCTTCAGCCCGGCAAGATCATGCTCAGACGCCGCGCGAAAACTCTGCGCGAGAAACACGGCGTCGCAAAATCCGCTGCCATCGGAAAGCATCGCGGCGAGCCAATCGCGCAGCGACGCGGCATCGGTGATGTCGCCGGCCTCGACGGCCCATTCGATGCCGCTGGAATAGGCGAACGCTCCGACTGGAAAGGACGGCGACAGCCACGTCATCAGCCGGTACAGCGCGGCTGCCTCGTCCTCCGCCATCCCGCCGCGCAGCACGGCGGGATCAGGCTCATTTGTGGTCATGAGCATGGGAGTGGTCGTGGTGATGATGGGCATGCTCGCAATGCTCATCATGATGATGGTGGTGGTCATGGTCAGGCCCATGATCATGGCCATGGTGGTGACCGTGATCATGCGCACGGCTGTGGGCATGATCGTGCCCGGTGTGACCATGCGCGTGCTCGTCGGCATGCGCATGCTCGGCATAGGCGCCGCCCTCGGGATCGAACGGTGCCTCGATCTCGATGACACGCGCCCCTAGCCCCTTCACCATCGCCTCGATCACGTGATCCCTGCGGATGCGCAGGCCCTTCGGCATGATCTGGGTCGGCAGATGACGGTTGCCGAGATGCCAGGCGACCCGAATCAGATGATGCGGATCGCTGCCGCGGATTTCCGCGAGCGGCTCGGGAGCTGCGACCACCTCGACGAGGCGGCCGTCCTCCAGCACCAGCGCATCGCCGCCGCGCAGCGCGACGGCGTTTTCGAGATCAAGCAGGAATTCGAGCCCGCGCGTCCCTGACATCACCATCCGCCGCCGGTGCCGGTCGTCGAAATCGAGCACGACGGTGTCGGCTGCCGCTTCCTTCCAGCGATGCTGTCCCAGGACTTTGGTGGCGCGGATCATCGATGCCTCAGAGCTTCTCGACCTTGGCGTCGCTGATGATCTCGATCACCGTCGGCCCGGTCTTCATGTTAGCGGAATATTCGCGCCATACCTTCATGTGCGGCGCCCTGGCATGGCCGTTGAGATCCTCGCGGCTCTCCCAGCGCTCGACCACCACATAGAGGTTGGGATCGTTGACGCTGACATTGCCGTCATAGGAGATGCAGCCCTTCTCCTTGCGGGTCTCGACCGTGCAGGCCTTGTGCCCCTTGATGAAGTCGTCCTTGTTCTCCGGCTTCATCGGCGTGGTGGCGATGACATAGATCATGGATTATCTCCCTTCTTTTTCTCGTTAGCGGACGTCGACCTTCTCGGGCGTGATCACCTCGATCTTCGGCGGCGCGGCCATGCATTTCACCGCGACCCGGCCGAACGTCTTCATGTGCTCGGCGGTGCGATGCGGCACCAGCGCCTCCGCGTTCTCCCACTGCTCGACGAACACCATCTTGCTGTGGTCGGTGACACTCTCATGCAGATCGTAGGCGATGTTGCCGGGCTCCTTGCGGGTTTCCTTGATGCAGGCCGTCGCCGCGGCGATGAATTCGGCGCGGGTCTCGGGCTTGATGGTCAGCGTGGCAACGACGTAAATCACGGAAATTCCTCCCGGTTTTCTCTTTTGACTTGGGTCTTGTTTTGACGCGTTTTCTTTCCGCGAACCGGAAATCCAGTTCGCTCGAAAACGCTCCAGTTTACCGGGATCGGTTTTAGAACATAAAATAGCGCTGTGCCATGGGCAGCACCTCGGCCGGCGCGCAGGTCAGCAGCTCGCCGTCTGCGCGCACCTCATAGGTCTCGGGATCGACCTCGATCTCGGGCGTCGCGTCGTTGTGGATCATGCTCTTCTTGGAGATCTTGCCGCGGGTGTTCTGCACCGCGTAGAGCTTCTTGGCTGTGCCGAGCTTGCGGGCGAGACCGCCGCTCGCCGCGGCCTTCGAGGTGAACACCACCGAGGACGCGGTGAGCGACTTGCCGAAGGCGGCGAACATCGGCTGGTAATGCACCGGCTGCGGCGTCGGGATCGAGGCGTTGGGATCGCCCATCGGCGCCGCCACGATCGAGCCGCCCTTGATGATGCAGTCCGGCTTGACGCCGAAGAACGCCGGCGACCACAACACGAGGTCGGCGAGCTTGCCTTTCTCGACCGAGCCGATCAGCTTCGACACGCCGTGCGCGATCGCGGGGTTGATGGTGTATTTGGCGATGTAGCGCTTGACGCGGAAATTGTCGTTGTCGTTGCCCTTGTCCTGCGGCAGCGTGCCGCGCTGTTTCTTCATCTTGTCGGCGGTCTGCCAGGTACGGATGATGACTTCCCCGAGCCGCCCCATCGCCTGCGAGTCCGACGAGATCATCGAGAGCGCGCCGAGATCGTGCAGGATGTCCTCGGCGGCGATGGTCTCCTTGCGGATCCGGCTTTCGGCGAAGGCGAGGTCCTCGGCGATCGACGGATCGAGGTGATGGCACACCATCAGCATGTCGAGATGCTCGTCGATGGTGTTGCGCGTGAACGGCCTTGTCGGATTGGTCGACGACGGCAGCACGTTCTTCAGGCCGGCGACCTTGATGATGTCGGGCGCGTGGCCGCCGCCGGCACCCTCGGTGTGGAAGGCATGAATGGTACGGCCGTTGAACGCCTTGATCGTATCCTCGACGAAGCCGGACTCGTTGAGCGTGTCCGAGTGCAGCATCACCTGGACGTCGTAATCGTCGGCCACCGAGAGACAGGTGTCGATCGCGGACGGCGTGGTGCCCCAATCCTCATGCAGTTTCAGCGCGCAGGCGCCGGCCTTGATCATCTCGACCAGCGCTCCCGGGCGCGAGGCATTGCCCTTGCCGGAGATGCCGAGATTGACCGGGAAGGCGTCGAACGACTGGATCATCCGTCCCATGTGCCACGGGCCGGGCGTGCAGGTGGTGGCAAAGGTGCCGTGCGAGGGGCCGGTGCCGCCCCCGAGCATCGAGGTGACGCCACTCATCAGCGCGTGCTCGATCTGCTGCGGGCAGATGAAATGGATGTGGCTGTCGAAACCGCCGGCGGTGAGGATCTTGCCCTCGCCCGCGATCACGTCGGTGCCGGGGCCGATGATGATGGTCACATTGGGCTGGATGTCGGGATTGCCGGCCTTGCCGATCGCCGCGATCATGCCCTCCTTGATCGCGACGTCGGCCTTCACGATGCCCCAGTGATCGACGATCAGCGCGTTGGTGATCACGGTATCCGCCGCGCCCTGCGCGTTGGTCACCTGCGACTGCCCCATGCCGTCGCGGATCACCTTGCCGCCACCGAACTTCACCTCCTCGCCATAGGTGGTGAGATCCTTCTCGACCTCGATGATCAGGTCGGTGTCGGCAAGCCGCACCTTGTCGCCGGTGGTCGGGCCGAACATGTCGGCATAGACGGAACGCTTGATCTTCACGGACATGTCAGCCCCCAGTTTCAGCCAGCGCGGCCTTGGCGCGCGCAATCGTGTCGTCGAAAATGCGGTCGAGCCGCGGATTGATGCCCCGGCAACCGGCAACGACCTTGTCGGCCCAGGTCGCATAGTCGGCGAGATCGTCGCGCTCGTCCTTGCTTGGATGCGGCACGATCCGCGCGCCGATATTGCTGATCTTGTCGGCGATCTTGATCAGCTTCGCATCGGGAGATTTGTGCGGAGCATCCTCGATCTGCTTTTGCCGGCGGGCGGCCTTTGGCAGGCTCATGTCGTCGGTGCATTCGACGACGAGATCGGCGGCGCGCGCACAGAACCTCTGCGCGAGCTCCTCGCGTGTAGTCTCGGTGTCCTCGATGGTGTCGTGCAGCCAGCCTGCCGCCACCAGCTCGGCATCCGCGCCATCGGTCACCTGCGCGAGCAGGTTCGCGACCTCGGCGAGATGATTGATGTAAGGCTCGCTGCCCCGCCCCTTGCGCGCCATGCCGTTGTGACGGCGCGCAGCAAGCTCGGCGGCTTCGGAGACGAGGCGAACTGGAGGGAGCATCGGTTACGGCGCTCCTCTGCGAAGGCACGCGTTGCAGATCCGCGCTACACCGAATTGCCAAGCCTCCCCGGTCAGTGCCCGGGGCCCACC